>CAMYMP010000053.1 GCA_947259435.1 uncultured Woeseiaceae bacterium | reverse complement strand
GACCTCGAACTGAATCCGGAAGACTATCCGCTGAGCTTCATGACCTTCGACGAACTCCATCTGCATTGGAAGGCGCTCACAGTGAAGCTGAAATCAAAGCAGCATTCGATTCGGCGCCTCGAATTCGACGATTTCCTGTTGCGCCGTGCCGGGGCCACGGTGTTGCAGCACAAAGTTCGCGAGATCCGGCGGGACGGCGACGACTACGTCATCGACGGCCAGTTCCGCTGCAAATACCTCGTGGGCGCCGGCGGCACCGCCTGCCCGGTTTACCGGACGCTATTCCACGAGAGCAATCCTCGCAGCGGCCCGCTACAGACGGCAACCTACGAGCACGAATTCGCCTATGACTGGAAATATGGCGACTGTCACCTCTGGTTTTTCGACGACGGACTACCTGGCTATGCCTGGTATGTACCGAAAGCGAACGGCTTCATCAACGTCGGGCTGGGCGGTATGGCTGAACAGCTGACGCAACGGGGCGTAAACGTGCGTGAGTATTGGCGCAAATTTGTCGGCCGGCTAGAAAGCCGCGGCCTTGTTCGTTACGGCCACTATCAACCGACGGGTTACAGTTACTACCTGCGCGGCAACGTCGATGTCGTCAGCGATAACAACGCATATATCGTCGGCGATTCTGTCGGACTCGCGACACGCGACATGTGCGAAGGCATAGGGCCGGCAATAAAAAGCGGCCTGCTCGCTGCAAGAGCCATTGCTACCGACTCGGACTACTCACTCGCGGCGATAAATAAGTTCAGCGGCAGCGGTTTTGCCAGCAAACTGCTGGAACACAAATTCGCCGGTTCGCAATGATGTCGGCGGCCAACCAGCGTACCTGAGCTTGTATCGTGGGTTCGGTTCGGCGTAGGGAGCATTTACCAGCCCGGCGAAATCAAAATCGTAAGGCAGCGGCGTATAAGGGACTTGTCCGGTCGCAGACATCAGGTCGGAATTATGGCAGCAATCCTCGCCAGGCTCGCTTCTGACCAGTGAGTACTCGGTATTTCCGACAAGGTACTGGAATACGTGCACGAGGTTCTGTTGGCTGTGGTCGAGATCGTCGTTCGAAATGTCGCCGGTCTTGATCGAGACCATGCCGTTGCGCTCGGCGACATCGTCATCGTCCTCAATGACGAAGCCGAGTTTTGTCATTGGTTCGCGCCCCTCGCTATCGACGTAGTTGATCTGAAGGAGTCGCACACCATAGCTCTTGCTCGTCATGACATTTAGAAAGCGGTACGCGAGGTACTCGCGCAACACGAGTTGCTCGATATACGGTGTCCTACTCCGGCAGTGCGTGACCATCTTGAGCTTGTCCTGTCCGTCAAATTCTGTATCGATGAGCTGTTTCTTGCGGAAGTTCAAGCGAATCGGCGCGAAGTCACAATGCTCCTCTTGCCGGCGATATTTGCCACGCGTGCGGATCTTCAGGTCGACCGTGTGTTCCGTTCCATCATCGCTGGTAAAGCTGAATTTCCCGTTGAGATATTCTTCTTCGGGACGATCTTTCATCAATGTCGTCACTCATCGCTTGACCGGATCGCGTGTCCTCCGAACTGCTTGCGCATCATCGCAAGCAGTTTTGACGAATAATCCTGCTGTCCCTGGCTGGCAAATCGTGCCATCAACGCAAGGCTCATGACGGGCGTCGGCACACCTTGTTCGATTGCTTCGAGCGCCGTCCAGCGGCCCTCTCCCGAATCAGCGACGAAGGGCTGTACGCCGTCAAGCTGCTGATCGTTAGCAAGCACATCGGCGGACAGATCGAGCAGCCAACTGCGAACGACGCTGCCGTGGCGCCATGACTCCGCGATCCCGGCCAGGTCGAGGCCGAAATCATCGCGGCCTTTCATGAGCGCAAAGCCCTCTGCGTATGCCTGCATCATGCCGTACTCGATGCCGTTGTGAATCATTTTGACGAAGTGGCCGCTGCCGACGGGCCCGGTGTGAATCCAGCCGCGATCGATTGCCGGCGCGAGCGCCTCGATTATCGGCTGCACTTTAGCGAACGCTTCCTGAGTTCCCCCAACCATGAGCGCATAGCCATTTTCGAGGCCCCACACGCCGCCAGACACACCGGCGTCGACAAAAAGGATTCCGGCATTTGCAAGTAGCTGGCCGCGGCGCATGGAGTCCTTGTAATAGGAGTTAGCGCCGTCGATCAAGATGTCGCCGGGCTGGAGCAGTTCGCTCAGCTGCTGCACATAGTCTTCGGTGACGTCGCCGGCGGGCAGCATCAGCCAGACCAGTCGTGGTGCATCGAGCATTGCGACGAGTAACTCGGCAGACTCGGCCGGCAAGAGTCCGCATTCCTGGGCAAGCGTCTCCGTCGCCTCGGCATCAAGGTTGAATCCGGCGACCTCAACGCCCGCGGCGCGCAGGCGCCGCGCCATATTGCCGCCCATCTTTCCCAGACCAATCATTCCGAGTCGCATCGCATTTCCTCGTTCATTTTGTCGGCGCCAGTATCTTGCCTAAGCGTTCGCAATACTACCGGGAAATTGCCATTTCGCTCACCGTAAGGGCATAGTCGCCGGCCGTATCGGTCAACTTCGCAGTAAAAACGGACCAGGCATAAATGGCACGCGGCCCCAGCTGGATCAGAATGGCTCCCACGACGATAAACCAGCGGTTCAGGGCTTCTTCTGCGTGATCCAAGATCGTCTCCGGTGCCAGATACGGTCTCCGCGCGGGGCGCGGGAAGATGGTGTCTCAAAGACTGGCCGCAATATGTGGGGCTCTTTGCAGCGCCGATACTGGCCTTTGCCCAGGGCGCCGTCTATACGACCAGGAGCCGCCAAAGACGATGGAATTTTCCGGCCTCCGGGTGGGTCTATTAGGTATTAATTCTCGACTTATGTTAACAAATGATAGCTGCGTCACATTTTGGATCGGCTGGCACGCGTAATCTTTATCGAGCGTGAATAGGCAACGTATGACTGCAGGCGTTCGAACTGAGAATAAAGTGATCTATGAGGCGGGAAGCAGGACCAATCTGTTTTTTTATGTATTGACTCGACTTTTTTAGGCAGGAGGAACGTTATGAGTATCTTCGGTAATTTCCAGTCCCGTTTTGAAGATACACAACAAGAAGAATATAGCCTCGAAGAATACCTGGACATCTGCAAGAACGATCCATCCGCCTATGCGTCCGCTGCCGAACGCCTGCTTCTGGCAATCGGCGAACCCGAACTCATCGATACCGCAAAAGATCCGCGCCTTTCGCGAATCTTTTCCAACAAAGTCATCAAGCGTTACCCCGAATTCGATGACTTCTACGGGATGGAGGAGTGCATCGAGCAAATCGTGTCGTTCTTCCGTCATGCCGCTCAGGGCCTCGAAGAGAAGAAGCAGATACTTTACTTATTGGGCCCGGTCGGTGGCGGAAAATCGTCGTTGGCCGAGAAACTCAAGGAGTTGATGCAGAAGCAACCGATCTACGCGCTGAAGGGATCCCCATTACAGGAATCGCCGCTCGGTCTTTTCAATCCCAACGAAGACGGAAAAATTCTCGAAGAAGAGTTTGGCATACCGTTGCGCTACGTGCAGGGCATCATGTCACCCTGGGCCGCCAAGCGTCTCCGTGGGTTCAATGGTGACATCCGTCAGTTCCGTGTGGTCAAACAATATCCATCGATCCTCAACCAGGTGGGAATTGCGAAGACTGAGCCAGGCGACGAGAACAACCAGGATATTTCCTCACTCGTCGGCAAAGTGGATATCCGAAAGCTGGAAGAATTCAAGCAAAATGATCCTGACGCCTACAGCTTCTCGGGGGGGCTATGTCACGCCAATCAGGGCATTCTCGAATTCGTCGAGATGTTCAAGGCGCCTATCAAAGTGCTGCACCCGCTCCTGACAGCTTCGCAGGAAATGAACTACAACGGGACAGAGTCAATTGGTTCGATTCCATTCGACGGCGTAATACTCGCGCACTCGAACGAGGCTGAATGGCAATCGTTCAAGAACAACAAGAATAACGAAGCCTTCATTGACCGCGTTTACATCGTCAAGGTGCCGTACTGTCTGCAGGCTACCGAGGAAGTGCAGATTTACGAGAAGCTGCTGCGGAACAGCTCGCTTAGCGAAGCGCCATGTGCGCCGGATACGCTGCGCATGCTGGCGCAGTTCTCGGTACTGACGCGGCTGAAAGAACACGAGAACTCCAGCATTTACTCGAAACTGCGCGTCTACGATGGCGAGAACCTCAAGGACATCGACCCCAAAGCGAAATCGATACAGGAGTACCGGGATAGTGCGGGCGTCGACGAGGGTATGGACGGATTGTCGACACGATTTGCTTTCAAGATATTGTCGAAGGTCTTCAATTTCGATGCTGAGGAGACGGCCGCGAACCCTGTACATCTGCTCTATGTGCTCGAGAAGCAGATTGAGCAAGAGCAGTTTCCCGAAGACATACGCGACCGCTATATCAATTTCATCAAGGAATATCTGACGGCGAAATACGTTGATTTCCTGGGCAAGGAGATTCAAACAGCCTATCTCGAGTCTTACTCACAGTATGGGCAGAACATTTTTGACCGATACATAACCTATGCGGATCTGTGGATACAGGATCAGGATTACCGCAATCCGGAGACCGGCGAAATTCTCGATCACGGGGCTCTCAACAATGAGCTGGAGAAGATAGAGAAAGCCGCCGGCATCGGTAATCCAAAGGACTTCCGCCACGAAGTCGTCAACTTCGTACTCCGGGCGAGAGCCTCGAATTCCGGCAATAATCCGATTTGGACCAGCTACGAGAAGCTACGCATGGTCATCGAGAAAACGATGTTCTCAAGCACGGAAGATTTGCTGCCCGTCATTTCCTTCAATCCCAAGGCCTCCGACGAGGACCAGAAAAAGCATGAAGACTTCGTGGAGCGCTTGATGGAATACGGCTATACAAGGAAGCAGGTCAGGCTGCTATCGGAGTGGTATTTGAGGGTGCGTAAGTCGCAGTGACGAATCATGGCATTGCTCATCATCGATCGACGGCAGCAGGGTAAGCAAAAAAGCGCCGTCAACCGCCAGCGTTTTCTGAAGCGGTTTAGAAAGCACATAAAAGAAGCAGTAAGCGATGCAGTAAGCAAACGCAGCATCACGGACATGGAGCGTGGCGAAGAGATATCGATTCCGAAAAAGGATATCTCGGAACCAATATTTCGCCAGGGAAAGGGCGGTAAGCAGCGTCGTGTCCTGCCCGGTAACAAGGAATTCATTCGCGGTGATCGCATAGATCGTCCCAGCGGCGGCGGCGGGGCAGGTGGCAAGGCCAGCAACCAGGGCGAAGGCATGGATGAGTTCGTCTTCGAGCTCAACCAGCAGGAATTTCTCGACTTCATGTTCGAGGATCTGGAACTCCCGAACCTCGTTCGCAAACAGCTGAAAGATTCTGATTCTTACAAACTCGTTAAGGGTGGTTACCTCCGCGAGGGCATCCCGGCGCGGCTGAACGTACTGCAATCATTACGCGGCGCAAAGGCAAGACGCATTGCTTTGAGCGGTGCGATTCGCCGGGAGATCAAAGCGCTCGAGAAATCACTCGAAGAACTGGGCGATGATGAGGGTTCGGAGGAGCGCCGGGATATCACGATCAAACTCGACCGTGCGCGGCGACGCCTGAACCAGATTCCCTTCCTTGACGACTTCGATCTCCGCTATAACCACATGATCCAGCAACCTACGCCGACCACGAGCGCAGTCATGTTTTGCCTGATGGATGTTTCAGGGTCCATGACGCAGGACATCAAGGACCTCGCCAAACGGTTTTTCGTGTTGCTACATCTTTTTCTCAAGCGTCACTATGAGAAGACCGAAGTGGTTTTTATACGTCATCACACGAAGGCGGACGAAGTCGACGAAGAGGAGTTCTTCTATTCGCGCGAAACGGGCGGAACGGTCGTGTCGACCGCGCTCGACCTGATGCA
>CAMYMP010000052.1 GCA_947259435.1 uncultured Woeseiaceae bacterium | reverse complement strand
AGGGCACGCTGCAGACGATTTACGAATATCAGACGATGATTACCGAGCTTACCGGGCTCGATGTCAGCAACGCATCGCTCTATGACGGCGCATCCGGACTGGCCGAGGCTGCGCTCATGGCGGTACGCGGCAACCGTAAGATTAAAACCGGGCGGATACAGCTCGCAACGGGCGTCAATCCGAGATACGAACAGGTCGCGCTCGCGATCGCGGGCAGTCAGGGCATCACGGTCGACAGGTTGCCGATGGACGGTGCGACCGGCAACGCAGCCGCAACGCTGGACGACGACGAGGCGCCTGTTGCGGTTGTGATTCAGCAGCCGTCGTTCCTCGGCACCCTGGAGGAGGTCGACCGCCTGACCGATTGGGCGCATGCGCGTGGCGCGCTCGTTATCGCTGTCGTAAACCCGACGTCGCTGGCGCTGCTCAAGGCGCCGGGACACTGGGGCGGTGAAGGCGCTGATATCGCCATCGGTGAAGGCCAGCCGCTGGGTATACCGCTGTCATCCGGCGGTCCGTACTTCGGATTCATGACCTGCAAGCAACAACAGGTGCGACAGATGCCGGGGCGCATCGTCGGTCGGACGACGGATCTGAACGATGAGAAGGGCTTTACGTTGACCCTGCAGGCACGGGAGCAACATATTCGGCGTACGAAAGCGACGTCGAACATCTGTACCAATCAGGGTCTCATGGTGACCGCGGCGACGATCTATATGTCATTGCTGGGTTATGACGGGCTGCGGCAGGTTGCGCTACGCTCGCAGCAGAACACGACGCGACTTGTCGCGGGGCTGACCGCGATTGACGGCATCGAGCGGCTATTCGACGGCCCACATTTCCACGAAGTCGCACTGCGCCTGGACCGGCCTGTGGCGCCGGTGCTCGACGCGCTGGCCGAGCAGGACATTCTGGGCGGCTTCGATCTGGCCGCGAGCATGCCCGAACTGGGCAACGCGCTACTGGTTTGCGCAACCGAGAAAAAAATGGATGCGGACATCGACGCATACGTTGCTGCCGTGGAACACATCTTTGCGAAGGAGAACAGGCGCTCCGCCTGATAACGTTATGGCAATCGTCAAATTCGAAGGTGGTACCTACAGGACGGCGGGCGAGCTACCCGCGGTTGGTTCTCACGCGCCGGATGTGTCTCTCGTCAATACGAAGCTGCAGAACGTGACGCTCGCGAACTGGATCGGAATGCGTAAAGTCATGAACATCTTTGTAAGCATCGATACCGATGTGTGCGCGAAGTCTGTCATTCAGTTTAATCGCTATGCCGAGGCGGCGAATGATGTCGCAATGTTGATGATTTCCTACGATCTTCCGTTCGCGCAGAAGCGTTTTTTTGCCGAGCACAAACTGGACAAGGTGATCGGCCTGTCCGCGATCCGCCATGCGGGGTTTGGCGAGAATTACGGAGTGCAGATTGTCGACGGCCCGTTGGCCGGCATGTTCGCACGCGCCGTGGTCGTTATGGACGAGAACAACACGGTGGTGCATCACGAGCATATCGAGGACATAACAACCGAGCCGAATTATGGTTCTGCTCTTCGCGCACTGGGCATAAAGGTTGATGAGGATTGAGCCAATATGAGCACTTTGATTTTTGAAAAGTCACGCCAGGGCCGCAGGGCATTTGCACAGGCGCCGGCTGCTACAGCGGATGTGAACTGGCCCGAGCACCTGCTGCGACAGGATCGGCCGCGTCTGCCCGAGGCATCCGAACTGCAGGTCGTGCGTCACTACACGCGCTTGTCGCAGAAGAACTTCTCAATCGACACGAACTTTTATCCGCTGGGCTCGTGCACGATGAAATACAACCCCAGGGCGTGTAACTCGCTCGCGTTGTTGCCTGGCTTTGCGGGCCGGCATCCGCTGGGCCCGGTCAGCCACGGCCAGGGTTTCTTGCAGTGCATGCATGAATTGCAGGAGATGCTCAAAGCGGTAACCGGGATGGTCGGTGTATCGCTGACGCCGATGGCCGGAGCGCAAGGCGAATTATCCGGCGTCGCGATGATACGCGCTTATCATGTGGCCCACGGGGAGAGCGAACGCAACGAAATTATCGTTCCCGACGCCGCGCACGGCACGAATCCCGCGACAGCCACGATGTGCGGCTGCGTCGTGCGTGAAGTGCCGACAAACAGCGATGGCGACATCGACCAGGAAGCTCTGAAAGCCGTCGTCGGTCCAAAGACAGCCGGTATCATGCTGACGAACCCCTCGACGCTGGGTGTGTTCGAGCGTCATATCATCGCGGTCGAGCGTATCGTCAAGGATGCCGGTGGACTGCTTTACTATGACGGTGCCAACCTCAACGCAATTTGCGGCAAGGTCCGCCCCGGCGACATGGGTTTTGACGTGATCCACATGAACCTGCACAAGACTTTCTCGACGCCGCACGGTGGTGGTGGCCCGGGCTCTGGTGCCATCGGTGTCGGCGAGCGCCTGCTGCCGTATATGCCGATCCCCATTGTCACGGCAAAAGAGGCGGATGGCAGGACGAGATATGACTGGCTGACCGAAGACGACATGCCGCAGTCGATTGGCAGACTATCCGGTTTCATGGGCAACGCGGGCGTACTACTGCGTGCGTATGTATACATCCGGATGGTCGGGCGTGACGGCATGCGACGCATTGCCGAATACGCGACGCTGAATGCTAATTATCTGCAGGCAAGACTGCGCGATGCCGGATTCGAGCTTGCCTATCCGAATAGACGTGCAAGCCACGAATTCATTATTACCTTAAAGCATGAGGCCAAAGAGCTGCACCTGACGGCGATGGATATCGCTAAGGCGCTTCTCGATCGCAACTATCATGCGCCAACGACGTACTTCCCGCTGCTGGTTCCGGAGTGTCTGTTGATCGAGCCGACCGAGACGGAAAGCAAGGAAACGCTGGACAATTTCGTTGCCGCGATGGTCGAAATCGCGCATGAGGCCCGGGAAAACGGCACAAGCTTCAAGGAAGCACCTTACAAAATGCCGGTGCGGCGGCTGGATGATGTCAAAGCGGCACGGCAGCTGGATCTCAAATACGAGCCTGAAGAGGCCTGATTTCAACGATCCGGGAGTCTGCCATGCTGGCGACAGCCGGGTCGCCCGCAGGGTGGGCTCCTACAGAGCCAAATAATCTGTTCAAATAGGGAACCGCAGGGCTCGAGCCCAGTCCAGATAACAACATAAATTGGACTATTGAACAGGTTAACTATGACTCAACCACGATTTCTGGCTGCGCTGGCAGGCCTTGTGCTTCCGCTTATGGCGATGGCCGCCGAAGACACGGCCTGGACCAATACGCTCGAGCGTATTTCGTCGGGGGTCGTCTCGATTCGTGTCGACAGCACGCGGGCGTTCGACACCGAATGGAATTCATCGAGTCAGGCGACTGGCTTCGTCGTCGATGCGAAGCGCGGCTTGATACTGACCAACCGACATGTCGTGACGCCGGGTCCCGTCGTGGCCGAAGCCGTGTTCCGCAACAACGAGGAAGTGCGCCTGACGCCGGTATACCGCGATCCTGTTCACGACTTCGGCTTCTTCCGTTATGACCCGGCAGCGCTGCATTACATCGAACCTGCAGAATTGCCGCTGGCGCCGGACGGTGCCGGTATCGGTCGCGAAATCCGTGTCATTGGTAACGATGCCGGCGAGCAGCTGTCTATTCTTGCAGGCACGATCGCCAGACTGGATCGCAAGGCACCGGATTATGGTCGCGGCAAATACAACGACTTCAATACCTTCTACCTGCAGGCGGCGTCCGGCACCTCGGGCGGTTCGTCCGGATCGCCCGTCGTCAATATCGATGGCGAAGTTGTTGCACTGAACGCCGGCGCCAACAACTCTGCTGCGAGCAGTTTCTTTTTGCCGCTGGATCGTATCCACCGTGCGCTGAACCTGATTCAGCGGGGCGAAAAGGTCACGCGCGGAACCTTGCAGACAATGTTCGAGCGAAAGGCATACGACGAACTCAAGCGCCTGGGTCTTACCGACAACTCGGAACGCATAGCCCGGTCGCTGTTTCCAGATCAGACGGGAATGTTGACCGTGGCGCAGGTCATTCCCGATTCACCGGCGGCCGGCAAGCTGGCGCCGGGGGACATATTGCTGCGCATCAACGGCGAGCTCGTAACGGAATTCGTTCCGCTCGCTGCAATTCTCGATGACAGCGCCAATCAGGAAATCGAGATCGAGGTCGAGCGGGGTGGCAAAAGCATTAGCAATACGGTTCTCGTGACGGATCTGCATTCGATCACGCCTAATGAATATCTGGAATTTGGCGACGCCATCGTCAACAATCTCTCTTATCAGCAGGCACGCCACTACAACCGTTCCCCAACCGGCGTTTACGTTGCAAATCCGGGTTACCTGCTGTCCAAATCCGCAATCCCGCGCGGTGCAGTCATCACCGAGTTTGGAGACGAGCCGATCGGGAGCATCGATGATCTCGAGGAAGCATTGAATGATCTTGCGGATGGCGACAGGGAACAGGTTCGTTACGTCACGATGGACAATCCGCAGAACAGTATCGTGCGCTCGTTCGAGATGGACCGCGTCTGGTTTCCGGTGCGGCGCTGTTCGCGCGACGATGCGACCGGCATTTGGCCATGCCGGGATCTCGGGCCCGGGCCCGAGCCATCGCCACCCAAGGTTGGCCACACTCAACTCAAGGAGTACGACGATCCGCGGGTACGTGCGATCGCGCCATCGCTGGTCGTGGTCACTTTCGATCTTCCCTACACGGTATCCGGCGTTGCCGACAGGCATTACTATGGCACCGGGCTGATCGTCGACAAAGAGCGCGGCTTGGTCGTAGTGGACCGCAATACCGTGCCCGTCGCGATTGGTGACGTCACAGTCACGTTTGCAGGTTCGCTGGAAGTAAAGGCCGAGATCGAGCAGCTTCACCCGCTGCATAATCTCGCGATCGTCTCGTACGATCCTGCGACGATAAACGACACGGCGGTCGAAGACGCGAAATTTAACAGTAACGAATTGCGGTCGGGAGACCAACTTTGGGTTATCGGCATCAAAGGCGATCATCAGCTTGTCCATCAGGAGAGCACGGTATCTTCGGTAGGCCCGCTGACGTTGCCGTTGTCGCGGACCTTGCGTTTTCGAGATTCGAACATTGAAGGCATCAGTCTGGTCAATTCGCCGACAGATTTCGACGGTGTTCTCGTCGACAAGCGCGGCAGGGTTGCGGCGATGTGGTCGAGTTTTGCGGTCCAGTCAGGTGGCGATACTGCACAATTGAACAGTGGCGTCGGCGCGGACCTCGTCATGGAGTTTGTCGACATCGTGCGTGAGGGGCGGCCATTCTATTCGCTGGAAGCCGAATTCGTTTATGCGCCGCTGTTTGCGGCACGCAACATGGGCGTCGATGAAGGCTGGTTGCGGCGGCTCGAAGCCAATAATCCGGTTAATCGCCGCGCGCTGAGCGTGACGCGGCTCGTAGCCGGAACCGACGCAGCGCGGAAGCTGCGCAACGGCGACATGGTGCTGGCCGTGGACGGCAAGGTCGTAACGTCGTTCCGCGAAATCGAAAAAGCGGTTCAAAAGCCACAGGTTATGGTCACCGTGTGGCGCAGCGGCGCGGCCAAGGACCTGCCGATCGAGACCTCTTCATTGGATGGGCGCGGCATTGATCGGGCCGTGTCCTGGGCCGGAGCGCTGCTGCAGGATCCGCACCGCGCAATGGCCGTACAGCGCGGCATTGAACCCTACGGTGTCTACGTCGCGTTTTTCAGCTACGGATCTCCGGCGACGCGCTATGGCTTGTGGGCCGGTCGTCGGGTTGTCGAAGTCGACGAAATGCCTACCCCCAATCTGCAGGCGTTCGTCGATGCCGTGGCAGGCAAAGAGGATCAGACATCTGTAAGACTCAAGACCGTGACCTGGAATGGCACGGTCGAGGTAATAACTCTAAAACTGGATAACCAGTATTGGCC
>CAMYMP010000051.1 GCA_947259435.1 uncultured Woeseiaceae bacterium | reverse complement strand
TGGGGTCATGAGAAAACATCACTCTTGCCGTAATGTCTTCGCTAGAAGGAAACACGACTCTAACTCTTGAATCAAACGCTTCCCAGGCAGTTTTCTCATCCATGAAACTCCGGAGCTCACCACCTTCCAGGGAACGAAGCTCGGCAACGCATAGGGTCGCGCCACACTCCAGCAATTCCAGCGAAATAGTCTCGTCAACAAGTTCGGGTCTTTGTAAGAAAAACTGCCTGTATTTTTGTCGTTGAGCGAGTCCATACGGATTCGCCAGATCTAGAAACTCGTCTACAAGCTCATAGAATCGTTCACCGTCTGGACCAGCCTTGACGACTAAGTCTCCGCTGATTGACTCGCCGTGCAATGCCCTGGATTCAACCACGCCCCCAAGAGTCGAGCCTTGTTCTCTACTTTTTTCAATGCTACCGGCAAGGTCCTTAGGCTCAGGACTCTCTACTCTGCTACCAATAGGCGCCTCCCGTTCGCCGCGAAGCTCCGGTTGAATGACCGCAAGACTTGGCGTCGTCTCGGCATGAGAGTCTGGAGCAAGTTGCGGCGATGACGAACTAGTATCAGATTTCGATTCCAAAACCGAGACCAACGCGATCGCAACCAGTACTAATCCAAGGGTCAATACAACACGAGAGATCATCTTTTCCGCGCTCCAAGAGGAAAAAGTTCCAACGTCCGCTAAGGGTCTGAAGCCGTCATCCTAACCCAGAATTGTTGAGCGGCTGCTTACGAGTACACACCGGCCGTTCGTTCTTCTTGCTGGTGACCGTCGCCTAACGGCCAGAAGCGGCCCTTAACGAGGCCCTTTGCTCTGCTCCTTCGCTAGAATAGGGCGCCAGCCGCACAACTGGCGCCCGGTACTCACTAACGAACCAACGTCCCCCGTATCATGCCAGTCTCGGCGAGCATAGAGGCGGCATTGCCTACCTGTACTGCCTCGTCGAAGTGCAGCGACCAGTCGCCGCTCGCACCACGAAACCGCTGCGTCCCGCCCGTCCAGCGGCCGTCAATCAATACGTCAACTTCTCCGGTCGCGAAGTTTAAACAGAGAACACCACTGCCTTCGCCGTACAATAACGAGAGATCGGCAAACGTCAGCACGAGGTTATTTTCGACGACGTCAGCAAGCTTTCCAGAGCCGATTGGGCACGCCGGATCCGGCGCGGGTGGGAGCGTCAGTACTTCGATTCCGAATCCCGTCACTTCTGCGCGGCCTAGGTTGCCCCAAGCTTTTACGTGGACGGTATTCTTCATACCCGGGACGGTGGTGCTGTCCACGGTGACTTCGGTCTGTTCTACGTTTTGCAGCAGCGCCCCTGCGAAACGCATCCAGACTCTGCGCTCATCTGCCTGTGCCGCACCTGCTCCAATCAGCATTACGAGCGACAATGCCAATGCAAGACGCACCTTCAGTGATGTCATTTTCATCTATATTCTCCCTGTGGTTTGCGGCAACCCGGCGATCTTGGGGTCCTTCGTCGCGTCGCAGAAGGCGTGGCGGAGGAAGCGAGGACCCGTGGTTTTGCGTCACCAGCTTTGGCTGGTTTTGCCTTTGTCGGGACAATTATGAATGACCCGGATGGGCCGTCAATTCTGGAATTTACTAACGTCCGCTAAGGGTCATTTGCAGACGGTCATTGTAGCTCGAAAGCTGTTATCTGAACGTCTGCTTTTGGGTGCATAGCCGCCCTTCACGACCAGCAAGTATTGCCTGAGGGCCGGGACTTCCGACACTTTCAGTTACAGGAAAGCACCGTCAAGCGGGATCGAGACACGACGATGGCGAACATGCAGGCCGCAGGCTACGCTTTGTGATATTTCGGGCTCATTTCGTGGACAGCGTCTACGAGAACGGAGACGTTGTCCGGGTCGATGTCCGGCGTGATGCCGTGGCCGAGGTTGAAGACGTGTCCGGGGCCCGTGCCATAACTGGCAAGGGTATCCGCTACGCCCTGGCGGATAACCTCCGGCGATTCCCGCAACGTGGCCGGATCGAGGTTGCCCTGCAGCGCCACCTTGTCTTCGACATAGCCGCGCGCCGTCGCGAGGTCCGTCGTCCAGTCGACGCCGAGCGCATCGCATCCCGTAGCAACCATGTCGGTAAGCAGTGGCCCGGCACCTTTGGTAAACAAAATCACCGGGACGCGCCTGCCGTCGCTCTCGCGCGTCAATCCATCGACAATTTGCTGCATGCTCGCGAGTGAGAAGCGCCGATAGTCAACTGGCTCGAGTGCTGCGCCCCAGGTGTCGAATACCATGACGACCTGCGCGCCGGATTCGATCTGGGCATTCAGATAATTGACGGTGGTCTTCGCGACTGTATCGAGCAGCGCATCGAGCGCCTTTGGATTTTCTGCGGCCAGGCCCTTGATTGTGCTGAACTCGCGGCTCGAGCCGCCCTCGACCATGTATGTGCCGACCGTCCACGGACTACCGGCAAAGCCGATCAGCGGCACGCGGCCGTCGAGCTCGCGGCGTATGGTCCGGACGGCATCGAACACGTAGGCCAGGTCGTCTGCAACGTCGATGACGCGCAGCTTTCGGATGTCGCTGGCCGAGCGAACCGGCCGCTTGAATTTCGGGCCCTCGCCGGTCTCGAAATATAGCCCGAGCCCCATCGCATCCGGGACCGTGAGGATGTCCGAAAACAGGATTGCCGCATCCAGCTTGTAACGCCGCAGCGGCTGCATCGTCACCTCGCAAGCCAGCTCGGGATTTCGGCACAGGCTCATGAAGTCACCGGCCTGGGCGCGAATTTCACGATACTCGGGCAGGTAGCGGCCCGCCTGGCGCATGATCCAGAGCGGTGTCCGCTCCACGGGCTCGCAGAGCAGCGCGCGCAGCAGGAGATCGTTCTGCAGCTCGGTCATGAGCGCGCCACCTGTGCAGCGATCATCTCCTGGACCGCTTCGGCTGCCGCGCGTGGGCTCGCAGCGTCGCGAATCGGCCTGCCGATCACTATATAGTCGGCGCCATTGGCGAAGGCCTTCTCGACGCTCACAACACGTTTCTGGTCTCCCTCGGGTTTGTTGTCGACCGGGCGAATGCCCGGTGTGACGACCAGCAACTTGGGATCGACGAGCTCACGAAGTCTGGGCACTTCGAGACCGGACGAAATGACGCCGTCGCATCCGGCCTCTAGTGCGCGCCGGGCGCGTGACAATACAAGATCTCCCACGTCGCAATCGAAACCGAGATCATCGAGATCGCCGCGATCCAGGCTGGTCAGCACCGTAACGCCGAGGACTTTGAGCGTGTCACCTTTGTTCTCCGCTGCGGCTTCCATGATCGACTGGTTACCGTGCACAGTTACGAAGCTTGCTCCCCGATCCTTGAGCGCGCGAACGGCCGAGCCTACCGTAGCCGGAATATCGAAGAATTTGAGGTCACAGAATACTTGCTTGTCCCTGGCCAGCATCCAGTCGAGCAACTCGAAGTAGCCGCCGCTCATCATCAGCTCGAGACCGATCTTGTAGAACGTCACGGCGTCGCCGAGTTCATCGGCAAGCGCTCGAGCCTGATCACAGTCCGGCACGTCCATCGCGAAAATCAATCGGTCCTTGACGGGAATATTGTCGTGAGTCACTTCCTGGCCTCTTTAGTTGTTGTGCCGGCGCGGGCGCCGGCGCATTCTAACAGAGCCCTCGCATCAGTTTGCCCGGATCAGCCGTTTGTGCTCTGAAATCGCGTAGCGGTCGGTCATACCGGCAACATAGTCGGCGACAACCCGGGCGCGATCAGCTTCCTCCTCGCTCTCGGCCCGTTCGGTAAACTCGGCCGGCATCTTCCGCGCGTCTCGGCTGTAAAGCTCGAACAGTTCACGAATGATCGTCTGAGCCCTGCGCGTCATCTCGAGTTTTTGCTCGTGCGAGTATAAATGCCGGCTAAGAAATCGCTTCAGCGAAACGTGTTGCTCGTGGATTTCGTCAGAAAACGCAACCAGCGGTTTGCCGGCCTGTCGAACATCGTCAATCGATTGCGGATCTGAGGCGTCGATGTTCCTTTGCGTCGTTTCTATCAGATCGGTGACGACAGTGCCGATCATGCGCCGGATAATTTCGTAGATAAGGCGGCGATCTTCGAGATCAGGATAGCGCTTGTGCACGCGGTCAAACGCTGCCGCGAACAGCGGCTGATCGCGCAATTGCCCGAGGCTGAGCAATCCCGCACGAAAGCCATCGTCAACGTCATGATTGTTATACGCAATCGCGTCAGCAATGTTTGCAAGCTGCGCCTCGAGACCTGCCTGTTCGCGTTTGATAAACCGTTCGCCAACGTCGCCAAGCTCGCGGGCATTGCGCGCCGAACAGTGTTTGAGTATCCCCTCGCGCGTTTCGAACATCAGGTTCAGACCGGGAAAATCAGCGTACTTGGCTTCGAGTTCGTCCACGACGCGCAGCGACTGCAAATTGTGTTCGAACCCGCCGAAGTCGCGCATGCACGCGTTCAATTCGTCCTGACCTGCGTGGCCGAACGGAGTGTGGCCGAGGTCGTGCGCCAGACAAATCGCCTCAGTGAGCGGTTCGTTCAGCCGCAGAGCACTGGCAACGGACCGGCCAATCTGCGACACCTCCAGTGAATGCGTCAGACGCGTGCGGTACAGGTCGCCCTCGTGGTTGACGAAGACCTGCGTTTTGTACATCAGACGGCGAAAGGCCGTGGAGTGAATAATGCGGTCGCGATCTCGCTGATACTCGCCGCGGTACTTCGCGCCGGGTTCTGCGTATCGCCTGCCGCGACTTTGCTTTTCGTTTGCCGCGTAGGGCGCAAGCTCCACAGGCATCAATCGGCAACCTCAAGAATACGCCGCAATTCTGTCTCGTCATACTCGGACGCAAAGGTTGCTTCTCCCAGTCGGCGCAACAACACGAAGCGCAGCTTTTTTTGCCGGACTTTCTTGTCCATGCCCATTGCGGCAAGCATCTGGTCCGCGCCGGTAACAGGCGGACGGCTCGGCAAACCCGCGGCAACGATGAGCTCGCGCAGCCGGTTCAACTCGTCGGTCCCGACGCCGCTCAGCTCCGCAGCCATCAACATGCCGACGGCAACAGCCTCGCCGTGCAGCCATTCGCCGTAACCCTGGCAATGCTCGATTGCGTGCCCGAATGTATGACCGAAGTTCAGGATAGCCCGTCGATCTGCCTCGCGCTCGTCGTCGGCGACGACCTCGGCCTTGATTTCACACGAGCGCTGTACGGCATGTGCCAGCGCATCCGGGTTCCTGTCGAGCAAAGCCGGCATGTTTTCCTCGAGCCAGCCGAAAAAAGCCACGTCGGCAATGGCTCCGTACTTGATCACTTCGGCCAGGCCGGCTTTCAGTTCACGGTCCGGCAGTGTATCCAGTGTCGCAGTGTCGATCAGCACAACTCTGGGTTGATGAAACGCGCCAATCAGGTTCTTGCCGTGCGGATGGTTGACGCCGGTCTTGCCGCCGACCGACGAATCCACCTGCGCGAGTAACGTGGTTGGTACCTGAATGAAGGCAACGCCGCGCATGTAACAGGCGGCCGCGAACCCTGCGATGTCCCCGACCACGCCGCCGCCGAGCGCAATGACCGTCGTGTCTCGGTTCGCTTTGCTTGCCACCAGCTTGTCGAACACCGAAGCTGCGGTCTCGATTGTTTTGAACGCTTCTCCGTCGGGCAGATTGACGGACTCCACCTCGCAGCCCTCGAGGTTGGACATGAGCTTGTCAAGATACAGCGGCGCAACCGTCTCGTTACTGACGATCAGGCAGTCTCCGCCCGCGAGATACCGTGTGAGATCGAAACCACCGCCGAGCAACCCGCTACCGATGACGATCGGATAACTTCGTTCCCCAAGCTCAACGTTAATCGTACGCGTAGACATGCGCGCTAGATTACATCAGTAGGGCCGCGGGCGGGATATATGTCAACGGAAGTAAAGCGCAGCGCAGCGAGCCATGAAGTTGATATGTATCCCGGCCGCGGCCGA
>CAMYMP010000050.1 GCA_947259435.1 uncultured Woeseiaceae bacterium | reverse complement strand
TCAGGAGACGATCGCGGCACAGGTGGCGCACTGATGACTGAGCTGCAAAACGATCTCCTGCTGCGCGCGTTATTGCGCGAGCCTGTGGAGCGCACACCGCTCTGGATCATGCGCCAGGCGGGCCGTTACCTGCCCGAGTATCGCGAAGTCCGCGCCCAGGCCGGTGATTTCATGAGTTTGTGCCGAAACGCCGAACTGGCTTGCGAGGTGACGATGCAGCCGTTGCGGCGTTACAAGCTGGATGCAGCAATTTTGTTTTCGGATATCCTCACGGTCCCGGATGCGATGGGGCTTGGGCTCCATTTCGAGACCGGCGAGGGGCCGAAATTCGAGCGGCCGGTCCGCTCGGCCAGCGATATCCGGAAGCTGCGCGGCGTCGACGTTGCTGACGATCTGGCCTACGTGTTCGATGCCGTCCGGACGATACGCCGCGAGCTCGACGGCCGCGTGCCGCTGATCGGGTTTGCCGGCAGTCCCTGGACGGTCGGCACATACATGGTCGAAGGCGGCTCGAGCCGCGAGTTCCAGACAATCAAGGGCCTGGCCGCAGAGGATCCAAAGGCGCTCGATGCGCTGCTCGATACAGTTGCGAAAATCACCGTCAATTATCTGAATGCCCAAATCGAATCCGGCGCACAGGTCGTGATGGTATTCGACACCTGGGGCGCAGCACTCGAGCCGGATGATTATCGGCGCTTCTCACTCGCGAGCATGCAGCAAATCGTCGATGGACTGACCCGCGAGAGCGAAGGCAGACGGGTCCCGGTGATCTTGTTTACCAAAGGTGCCGGGCCACTGCTTACCGACATGGTCGCTACGGGATGCGATGCACTCGGCGTCGACTGGACGACCGACCTCGCGACGGCACGTGGTTACGTCGAGGACAAGGTGGCGCTGCAGGGAAACCTGGATCCTGCGACTTTGCGGGAATCACCGGAGATTATCCGCCAGGGCGTAGCGGATACGCTCGCGAGCTACGGCACGGGTCCCGGACACGTCTTCAACCTCGGCCACGGCATCACGCCGGACATCGACCCGGACAACGTTTCAGTATTGGTAGATGCAGTGCACGAAATGAGCCCGCAGTATCACAAGGCGTAGCCTGCGACCTGCCTGTTCGCCATCGTCATGTCTCGATCCCGCTTGACGGTGCTTTCCTGTAACTGAAAGTGTCGGAACTCCCGGCCCTCAGGCACTACTTGCCAGTCGTGAGGGGCGGCTATGCACCCAAAAGCAGACGTTCAGATAACTGCTTTCGAGCTACAATGAGCGTCTGAAAATGACCCAAAGGAGCCGCTCGGATTGGCATGCGAATCTTGATCATTCTGGCGACTGTTTTCAGCTTTGTTTCGACGGCCCTGCTTCTCTGCACGGGCATTACCCAGGCGCAAACAGTGCCCTATTCTGAAGTTGTAATTGACGTCCCGGACGCCGAGGCACGGGCTGCCCTGGAGCGAAATGGGGCGGACGAGCTTCGGTACGAGGAGGCAAAATGGCATTCAAACGGCCGCATCCGGATTGCGAGGATCGATACCAACGCCCTCAGAAACTCGACCGCAGAGATCACCTTCACGCCATTTGCGGATGTTCCGCCGATCGTGCTGCAAAGCCTCGGCATGGGCGGCAACTACGGCAACACCTGGACCGGAACGCGCATCTATAACCGCATTGATGGATATGATCAAAATGGTCAATTAGCAGAGGCGATCGAAAATGAGGCGGGCCTGAATCGGCAGGCAAAGGATCAGATCCTGAAGACTATTGCACAAGTAAATACTGTGAAACTCAAGCTCCGACCGCACCTGCTGGATCCCAATACTGACGAGCTTGTACTCGACCAGGCCGCCGATCATTCAGACGAATACGTCATCCACGCACAAAGTGGAGAGCTGCAATCCATTTTGTCATTCGAGATGAGATACAAAAGCTATGTTGAGCGAACCGGTATCGCCTATCCGTGCGATCAGCAAGGCTCTTCGCCGGCATTCGTCAACAGTCGCGATCAGGCACCTGACCTGCCGAACCAGGCCACCGACAAGGCGCGGGAAAACGTCGCTGCGTTTGAGGCCGTGCAGCAAACTGAGGGCCCTAAACAAACCGGTGCCGGTAACGGCTATCTATTTACGCACGGCAAACACGCGAGGCTACAGGTGCCGTGTAAGCCTTCTGGCCACGTCCTGGATCGCATCGCTGCAATTCCGGCAAACGCCAGAGAGTATTCAACAGCTCACAATTACCGACGCGCTAGGCCGCTGCCTGCCGATGTTCGTTCATTCGACAGTGTCGGTGGCTCAATAACTGACGAGCCTTCAGGCCCGTTTGGCGAGTTTAGTGGTCGCGTATATACGATTAAGCCACTGAACCATAACCCTCAATACGTCATGATCTACGAGTGGGACAATTCCAAGAACCATCATTTTTTAGATGGTCCACACGATCCTGAGGCATTTGAAAAAAGTGCGTTAGGGAAAAAGTTCAAAGCGCTTCGAGAAGACAAGAGCCTGCACATGCAGGAGGCGGCCGATCGAATCGCTGAAAGGAACCAGCAATAGGGCAATGGCCAACGGCGGCTTTTGGCCGAGCTGAGCCGTTCACCTGGTTCGCGGTATAATTTCTGCTGATGACCCTTACCGGTCATTGGCACCTGCTCCCGGCACCACTTTGGAAGAAGGAAGAAGATCACTCAGAATACAGCAGAATCCCACGCGGACCGGAGGGAACGCATATGGCAAATCGGCTGTTCGGCGGCATTCTGTGTTGGCTGGGATTCCACGATTTCCACGTCATCACTGAGACATTCAGCTTTGGCGGGGGAGGTATCGAGACGGTTGAATGCCACCGGTGCGGTCTAAGGCGGACCCGCCAGGCATAGTTTCAAGCCTACAGACCGTGAATGCCCGCTTGAGGCCGATAGCAGAAGTCGGGGTGGTAAACTCTCGACAGACTGCTACTGACCCAATGCTGCCTGTCGAGCGGATCAGATGGTCCGAACTTGAAGGAGGAGAAATGCGCAGTGCAGCAAGAATGCTGTTGCTTATTGGCACACACGCGTTGGCCATCGGTGGCGGCTTCGCACTTGGGATCTACCTGCTTCCGATCTTGACAGCACCGGAAAGCCCCGATGCCGAAGTGGTTCGATCTACGGCCGACATCGCTCGATTCAAAGGAGTGTTTCGCCGTGATCTGGTGGACAGTGATGCATTTCATTGGGGCGAAGGAACCCTATTCATTAGTTCCGACAACATAGCTTTCGAGGGCCGCCTGGCACCCGGGCCCGACTACCGACTGTATTTGTCGCCCAAATTCGTCGAGACGGAAGCAGATTTTGAATCGCTGAAACCTGACATGGTGCAGGTGGGTCTCGTACAGACATTCGAGAATTTTATGGTCGCTGTCCCGGAATCAGTAGATCCAGGGGAATTCAATGCTGCGATCGTCTGGTGCGAATCTTTCGGTCAGTTCATTACCGCTGCGACCTATCAATAGACGGTGTTGAGGTGCGAATCTCCTCTCATTGCATGACGAAATCTCCGGTGTTTTCTTGGGGATTTGGTCTACTATGATGCTTCACGCCGACGGCATTACAACAAGAATCCGGAGGACACAACTATGCAATTACCTATTACACTGATGTACGCGGGAATCTTCGCGGTTTTCGCACTCGTTTTGAGCTTTCGTGCTGGCAGCTATCGCGGCAAGGCGGGCGTTTCCGTTCTTTTCGGCGACCCGGTCAACATGGAACTGGCGGAGCGCGTCCGGGTCCACCAGAACTTTCTCGAATACGTACCGATCATGCTGATCCTGATGGGCCTGATCGAGGCCAATAGCGGCTCCAGCATGTTCCTGTATGTCGTGGGCGACCTGTTGATCATTGCGAGGATTGCGCATGCCATCGGCCTGAAGCACGACAACATGGCGCACAAGGCGCGTGCGATTGGCGCCGGCGGCACGGCCCTTATCACGCTGGTCGCTGCTGTCTACGGTATCTGGCTCAGCTGGCCGGGGATCATGTCAGGATTCTCGTAAGAACGGGCATTAAGCACGCACATTGTGGCCGGGCCCGATTACGAATGGCAATTGTCGACCGAAGGACCGGGCCAGGCCCGCGGCCGCCAGTTTCATGATATTGACTAAACTTGGACGAAATCGAACTGCCAGCGAAGGGCCGCTTCTGGCCGTTAGCTGCCTGTCATTTCGTCGATTATTCTATGAACTGAACGTCCGGTATTGAGAAAAGCAGACATTCAGGCTTGGATTCTCAAAAATCCTTAACTGAATGGCTGGTTAGCCTCCAGAAAATGTCACGACGCTGAGGCGGTCGGTATTACGTTGATCGGGGAAGTTTTGACACAGCTCTAAGTATTAGATGTTCGCGAGATTGTCATTTTCTACGAAGCGCTTGGTTTTTTTCACATGTAATGGGATATTGTAGGGACGGATTCTCGGAGCAATAAAAGTGATTATATTCCGACTTGGCCGACGCACTATCTTGCGAATCACGCAGTGTATTTTTCTTATCGGTGTCCACTCACTTGCGCAAGCCGCCGCTATCAACTTTAGCGGACAACTTGATATCGTCGACATAGACACGGGCGGTGCTGTGTACTCCGGCGTCGACATAGGGACAGTTTTTTCCGGTGCTATCGATGACGTGACCTTCGATGGCTCCATCACCGATGGTACAACACTTACTTCATTCGATTGTTGTCTAATGGGGGCGGGGGGATTGAGTATTTCAAATAATGAAACTCTGAATGCAAGCGACGCTGCATTGCTAAATTCTCTTGGCAATACTAGCTTTGTTGCGGGAGATCTAATTGATGTCATCGATCTTGAAGGGGATGCGAGTACTTCTGGAGGAGGTCGAATAGAAATTGGAATATCATATGTATTAGATCCTCTCTCGTTCAGTGATAGTAGTCTCGATAATTACCCGCCTAACGCGGACGATATACTAATAACGTTTTTTTTCATCGTTGAATTTGACAGCCAAGACGAGGAAATTTATTCAGCGCTTGGCGCGCTTGACGTGCTTGACCCAGACTCCGACGGCGATGGCGATCCCAATAGTACGGATTCGGACGATGATAACGATGGCATCGCTGATGGGTTCGACACCGAACCCCTTATCGCCAACAATTCTTGTTCTGGCGGCGATCCTCAGAACGTTACGTTCGCACAAGTAGTTAGTGGCGACATTAGTTGCGCAGCAGAAGTGTCCATTAGCGTTGTCCCGCTGACCACGGTACTGGCTTCGGGTGATCTTCGCCTAATTGCACCGACAGTCACGTTTGTGTCTGGATTTGAGGTGGCCGGAGTACTGATCGTGATTTCAGCCCATCCATGTCCGGCGTGTTCGCCGTAGCGATTGGCTGAAACAACTTGGCGCTGACCGTCCGCTTGTGGCCGGAAGCCGCCATTCAGGTGATAAACTGCAGACTGGCTGCTACTGATGCAATGTTGCCATTAGCTTTCACTTCTGATGATTCGGGCACTTTGTATCCCTAAGTTCGTACGTGATTTTCCGAATAGGCAATCAGTTGGATAGAGGTGCAGACTAAATGACATGCTTGAAGCATTCGGACCGTCTCTGTATCTGGCCGAAGGGCCGACCGTGTCATTTTATGGTTTCCCATACCCTACGCGCATGGCTGTTGTGCGGCTTTCCGATGGAAGCACGTGGGTGTGGTCGCCGGTCGCACTTACAGACGAACTCTTCAATTCCGTCCAGGCTGTTGGACCGGTACGCCACATTGTTTCTCCGAACAAGATTCACCATCTATTCCTGGCCGATTGGGCCGAGCGGTGGCCCGAAGCACGCGTATATGCACCGCCAGGCCTTGCTAAGAGGCGGCCTGATCTCCGGTTTGATGCAGAGCTCGGTGACGAGCCAGATCCGGCATGGGTCGTCGACATTGACCAGGTAATTTTCCGTGGATCTTTAGCTATGGAGGAAGTCGCTT
>CAMYMP010000049.1 GCA_947259435.1 uncultured Woeseiaceae bacterium | reverse complement strand
CCAGGGAACCTGGTTCGGAGTTACAGGCCAGACCGAGACGACACTGTCGGGATGGATGGTGACCGTGGAGGGCAAGTCCAACTTCTACGGAACTAACAATCTCGAATATCCGATATTCAACCCGAAATTGTTCCTACACCCGGACCTTCCTCTCCTCTATCCGGCTGCTGTCCAGATAAGCACCATGCGCGGGAATTGGATGCGCATTGGATTCAACAAGTTCGCTTATACGACGACAGGAATCGCGGTCGATGAAAATCATAACCCGGTGTACATTGCAAAGCTCAGCGGATTCGTTGACCTTAGCGCGAACTGCAGGAGGGACACCATCACGGGAACGAAGCTGGAAACCTTCGATCCACTAGTAAGCCCGTTCACCGGTTCGCCTGAACACACGATTCATTTCCCGGATCATTATGGTTATCGAGCCTACGTCGACCTGCGTTAGCGCTCGGGCACGGTTGGTTGCATAACAAAGAGATTTACAATTTTTTCTACTATTCGCCCCGGCCCCGCGCCGGGGTTCTCTCATTGGCGCATCGTGTCGCGGATCTTCCCTACGATCGCACTCACGTCGACGTCGGCGTCGGTCGCGACAGCGATCGTCGACTGAATCTCTCCGGCGTCCAGCGGGTCTGAATGTGCGTACTGGTATTGCAGTACATTCACATCGGCCTCCGATGCATCGCTGGCTTTGCGCTTTCGTGATTGCACCCGTCGCAGCAGTTCGTCCGGCGCAGCGTGTGAATCGACGATTATGAAATCCGCGTCAATCCGTTGTGCCAGCGCTCGAAATCCCTGCCGGTCTTCGCGCTTGAGAAATGAGGCATCGGCGATGACATTCTGCCCAACCCGCAGCGAGGTCTCCGCCGCCGCCGCGAGCGTCTTATAAATGTCCGCCTTCGCACTCGAGTCATAGATACCGGTGCCGACGCCGGCGCCGCTCGCCGCAGATTCCCCTAGGCCGTAGCGGCGTTTGCGCTCGATGTCCGACCGCACGCGTATCGCCGGTAGCCGTGAAATCAATTGCTGCGACAGCCATGTCTTCCCGGATCCCGAAAAGCCATGCATCAGGATCAGGCAGGGACGCGACGTCTCGGTAAAGCGGCGCGCAACCGAGCAATGGTGAGACATCTCATCCAGGTCTCTTTGCCTGTCGCTTTCATCGCTCCGTTCGATACTGTGAATAGCCGCGATCTTGGCTCGAATCAGCGCATGGTAAACGAAGTACAACCCGAAGACTGACATGCCCGTGTAGTCGCCAGTGCATTCGAGATAGCGATTGATGAATGAATACGCGAGATCCTGACGCCCCCTGGAAATCAGATCCATAACAAGAAATGACACGTCGCTGATGACGTCGATATTGCGTAACTCCGCATTGAACTCCACACAATCAAACGCGGAGATGCCGGACGGCAAGCGCACAAGATTCGCCAGGTGCAGATCGCCATGGCACTCGCGAACGAAGCCTCCCTCCTGTCGCTGAATCAGCGTTGACCACAGCTCCTGCAGGTTTTTGCCGGTCCATGCCGCGAGGCCCTGCAATTCACCCCAGCTAACGTGTTGCTTCAGGTGCTCGATATTCTCGAGCATCGGATGCCGCACCAGTCTTAACGTGTCTTTCTCGCTGAGCTGCGTGCACGCCGGAATCGTGCCATGTTGTGTGGCGATCCTTTCGGCCAGCGCGATCATGTCCGCGTCCGTCAGTAAGCCAGCATCGAGCTGCGCATCCAGCTGCGCGCTTTGTGGAAACTGCAGCATTTTAACGGCGTACTCGATGGGCTCGCCTTCCCCGCCGACTTTCGGATCCGCGAAGCTGCCGCTGATCGGCACGACCTCTACGTAGAGATCCGGTGCCCACCGCCTGTTAAGGCGCAACTCCTCCTCACAAAAATGCCTGCGCTGCTCGAGCGAAGAGAAGTCCAGGAACTCCAGCCTTATCGGCTTTTTGATTTTGTAGGCGAAATTTCCCGTCAGTATCACCCAGGATATATGCGTGTCCAGCAGCCGAATGTTCTCGACAGGATGAGCGTAGGCACGCTCATGCAGCAGCGAACTGACAAGTTCTTTTTCGCGGCCGACTGCTGTCAGGTCAACGGTTTCGGAAGTCATTTCAGCCTCACGCCTATTTGTCGACGCGCAACTGCAGATCGCGGAATTTCAAGACACCTTTGCCCGCGTATTGCAAAGCGATATACCCCTCCGTCAGACTTTCGTCCTCGAAGTGCGCAGTGACGATATCGTTCATTGTCACTTTAATTGTACTCCCACTAAAACCAATGCGGACTGTGTTCCACTTATCAAGGGTATCGACCTGAGCGAGCGGCGAGCGGCGTTTGACGACGCTGCCCGAGCGAAAGTCCTGCTGCGGATGATTGTCCCAGATATTGATCTCGTAGCAGTTGTCGGGTGTGATAATCGTTGTGTCGCTACAACGTACAAACACGCCGCTATTGGTCGCATCCTCGATCCAGAACTCGACAGTCAACGTCACATCCCGGTATCGGTCCGGTGAGACCAGGTAGCCGGTTGCCTCCGCTGGTCCGGCCTCCACTCCCCGGTCAGCGAATCGCCAGCGCACACTACCCGTTTGCTGCCATGCATCGAGGGACACACTGGCAATGGTGGAGTCTAGGGGGCTGTTTGCCACGCATCCCGACATAGACAGAAGCAGCAACGCGCAGAACGCGAATCGCATGCGCCCCAGAATTTCAGCTGCCGGCATCCGCGGCCGCCTGTTTACTGGCTTTGAATGTCGACACGGCTGAGGCCGCTTCGAGAATGACCAGCGCGGTCGTTATGAGCACGACGATATTGATGCCGGCAAGCAGATAGTTATTCTCACCAATGAACTTCAACAGCGTAACGACACCGGCCAGGAACGACATGACGAGTACAAACGTCATAGGCACGAGCGTCACCCAGGCCGGTCGCCTGAGTTTGATCAGATATACCGAGATAACAAGTAGCGTCATGCCGGCGAGTATCTGATTCGTGGTGCCGAACAGCGGCCAGATGATCATGCCGCCTCTGCCAGAGCTGCCGCCGGCGCCGAAAGCAATCAGCAAACAGCATGCGACAGCGACAATCGTCGCAATGATGCTATTGCGAAAAGCGGGAATCCGATAGATCTCGCCCCATTCCTGAATAATGTAACGCTGCAAGCGCACACCGGAATCCATGGTCGTGCCGGCGAACAATACCAGCATCGTCGCGAGCAGTGTTTCGGTGATTGTTGCCGGCAAACCCCAACCTGTTGCGAGCAGATTAGCGCCGCTGCTAATGAACGCGGCTGCACCGCCGGCGCCGAATTCATGGTACTGCTCGTGCCACAGCTCGGGCGTTGCGGCCAACGTCACGCCCGCGACTGCGACAATAGTTATCAATGCGAGCGAACCCTCGCCAATCGCAGCGAAGTATCCGACAAACCGAGCGTCAGTCTCCTTGTTGAGCTGCTTGGAACTCGTGCCCGAGGCCACGATGCCGTGAAAGCCCGACACGGCGCCGCAAGCAATCGTTACGAACAAAAGTGGGACCATCGATGGCGCGTCTTTGCCCGTCAGATCGTTGAACGCGGGCGCGGAAATATCCGGTGTCACCAGGACAACGGCGCCGTACAGCAGAAACAGCCCGATGAACAGCTGCAGACCATTGATGTAATCGCGCGGCTGAAGCAGCATCCATACGGGCAACATGGATGCTATGCCTGCGTAGATGAACAGGATAACAATCCAGTTCGCGTTGGCGGTCAGGCCAAGGAGTGTGTCCGGCAGCGCCAATGGCATCGTGCTGCCGAAGTAGACGGACGCATACAGCGCGATGACGCCGATGACAGACACCGTAAGCAGTCTGATCTTCCACCGGTAAATCATTTGACCGATAAGCAGCGCGACCGCAATCGCCGCCCAGGCCGGAAAAACGGCCGTCGGCGAACCGACGAAAGCCCCGGCGATAACCACGCCGAAAACGGAATTGACCATCAGCAACACGAGGAATACGACGATCATGAACAAAGCTCGCGTTCTGGAACCGACGATCGTCTCGGAAAGCGCGCCTATCGATTTGCCTTTGTGCCGGTTGCTCGCCCACAAAGCGCCCATATCGTGTACGCCAGCGAAGAAAATCGTACCGAACACGACCCACAGCATGGCCGGGACCCAGCCCCAGTAGACAGCGATCGCCGGCCCGACGATGGGCGCCGCGCCCGCAACCGATGTGAAATGATGCCCCCAAAGCACATACTTGTTCGCCGGTACGTAGTCGACGCCATCGGTCAACTCGTGCGCGGGCGTTTTGAATTCGGAATCGAGCCGATAGATTTTCGTAGCGACGAAACGCGAGTAGACGTACCAGCCAAACAGCATACCGAGGATGCCGAAACCAACGATAAACAGGGAACCCATTGATGTATTGCTCGCGTCCACTCGGTGACCCGATTCAAGTTACTACAGTCCCCAAAGCACTTCCATCGGGACCAGGTCACGGTGATACTATCCTGAGGTTATGAAGACCAACGCGATACGCATTCACGAATTCGGTGGTCCCGAGGTCTTGTCCTGGGAGGAAGTCGACCTTGCGGAATGCGCAGCCGGAGAAGCGCGCATCCGGCATACCGCTGTCGGGCTGAACCTGATCGACACCTATCATCGCACAGGACTTTATCCTATGGACCTGCCAACCGGCCTCGGCAGTGAGGCTGCGGGCATAGTTGAAGCTGTCGGTGCAGACGTCGCTGACATCGCGGTAGGCGACAGAGTCGTCTACACGGGCCGTCCGGCGGATGCTTATTCGGAGCGGCGCAATTTCGATGCGTCTCGCCTCGTTCGCATACCGGATTCCATGTCGGACGAAGTTGCTGCAGCCGTATTTCTGAAAGGACTGACTGCGTGGTATCTGCTGCGGCGCAGTTACCGGGTCGCCGACGGAGACAAGATTCTCTTGTATGCCGCAGCGGGCGGCGTGGGGTCGCTTGCCAGCCAGTGGGCGCAGCGATTGGGCGCAGTTGTGATCGGCGTCGTCAGCACGGCCGGCAAAGCACAACTTGCCAAATCACAGGGCTGCGATCACATCATCATGGCAGATGATGACATCCCGGCGCGGGTTCGCGAACTTACCGGTGGCCAGGGTGTTGCCGCGGTATATGACTCGGTGGGCAAAGACACATTTTTCGCGTCGCTCGACTCACTGCGGCCGCACGGCACAATGGTGACTTTTGGCAATGCGTCCGGACCTGTCGAACCCTTCGCGCCTGCAGAACTGGCAAAACGCGGTTCACTTTACGTCACGCGGCCAATTCTCTACGACTTCATAGGCACGCGCTCAGAACTTCTTGGCGCCTGTGATGAGTTGTTCGAGTTCATCGGCGGCGGCGACGTGAAGGTTCACATCGGCCAGACCTATTCGCTCAAGGATGCGGCGCAAGCGCACCGCGATATCGAGGCGCGTAAGACAACGGGCTCGACCGTACTGATACCGTAGCCCGGCGTCCACCGGCGTTAGCCGTCCCCGCATCTGATTGCTTCCTCCTGCTCCTCAATGCGCGCCAATAGCTTTTCGTATCGGGCATTTCCGCGCAGGCTCGCAAGGTCCTCATCATTACGCATCCAGGCGGAGCTGATCGTCCCGCGTTCGGCGGCAAGCTCGAGGTATCCGAGTGCCTTGTCCACTTCACCCAGAGTCGCGAAATTACACGCCACGTTGTACATGGTGACCGAATCGTCGGGTGCGATTTCGATGGCACGATTCAGCCAGCGCTTGGCACGATCGATCTGACCAAGAACGGTCAGCGTGCCTGCACCCAGGTGATGCGCCCGCGCATCGTCGGGATGCCACTCGAGATGCTTCTCTAAGACTGCAAGCGTTTCGTGCGCTTCGGCGACCGCTTCGTCAATCCGGCCGGTGCCGCGCAATATCTGCACGCGCAGACAGCGCGATTGATAGTCGGTGGGATCGGCTTCGGCCGCTTTC
>CAMYMP010000048.1 GCA_947259435.1 uncultured Woeseiaceae bacterium | reverse complement strand
CATCAATGGAA
Source organism: uncultured Woeseiaceae bacterium (assembly GCA_947259435.1). The sequence continues at coordinate 5,963 of CAMYMP010000048.1, read as the reverse complement.
ACTGCGCCGCTCATTGACATAGTCAACGCCACGATATGGCGCGGCTCGACGCGCGTCTTCGAAAATTTGACCCTGTCGATCGCACAGCACGAACGCGTCGCGATTCTCGGGCCAAACGGCTCGGGCAAGACGACGCTGCTAAAAATCATCAACCGCGAGTTATACCCGGTTGTTGCGGACGGCGCCTGGATCAGAATACTGGGGCGTGAAAACTGGAATGTCTGGGACTTGCGCCAACATATCGGGCTTGTATCGCAGGATTTGCACAATCTCTACACGCCGGTAACGACCGCACTCGAGGTGGTAGTCTCAGGTTTCTTTTCGAGCATCGGCGTACACGGCATTCTCGCGGAACGCGTCAGCAAGGAGCAGCTTGCCAAAGCGCGCGACACGCTGAGACTTCTCGGGATGGAGTCTCTGCAGCAAACGCGGCTGAAGTCCATGTCCACCGGCCAGCAGCGGCGCTGCATTCTCGGCCGGGCCCTGGTCCATGCACCGCAGACCCTTATTCTCGACGAGCCGACCTCCGGACTCGATTTTGCCGCCAGCTTCGACTTCCTGAGCCGCATCCACAGACTGTCCGCCGCGGGCCACAATGTCATCCTCGTTACCCACCATCTCAACGATATCCCTCCTGAGGTCGAGCGCGTCATAGTTCTCAAGGACGGGGCTATAGCAGCCGATGGCGACAAGGCTTCAGTCCTCACGAGCGAGGTGCTGAGCTCCGTTTACGAGACCGATGTTCGCGTCGCAGAGCTCGATGGATATTTTCTGGCCTACCCGGGCCATGCGCATTGCAAAACGTGACCTGTTACGATAATTCAGCCGCGAAAAGTTCTACTCTAGGCCCATGTTCGTGCTCATCCGACTAGTCGCCACCAGCTTGCCCCTGATCGCCATCCCGGCGCTGGCCGCAGATGCCGAATTTGCGACCGGAATCACGAATGTCGGCGCGGCCGCCTTTATCTTCACGATCGCCGGCGCGCTGCTGCTGACGCTAGTATTCCGCTCGACGGCAAGCCACGCCATGCGGATCATCACGGCGCGCATCGGCAGCGCCAGAATTCGTCGCGCGTTGGAGGCGCGCAGCCCCGACGTATTGCACGACTTCATTCTGCCCGGCGCTTATGGTGGTCTCACCAAGGTCGACCACGCTTTGCTGACCGCCGGTGGCATTCTGTGTATCCAGACCAAGCACTACAGCGGCATCGTATTCGGCGGTGCGGACGAGCCACAGTGGACCAACGTGGACGGCACGCGGCGGCGCCGTTTCCTGAACCCTCTGATCCAGAACGAGGGCCGCACCCGCGCGCTGCAGAATGTCGTGCCGGATGTTCCGGTCGCCAGTGTCGTGGTTTTCACGGGCCGCGTCGAGTTTCCGACACCGCCGCCGAAGAACGTTATTCGTGTAGCCGATCTCGACAGCTTCATCGCGAAGTTCGTCTTTGGCCCCAGCAAGGTCAAGGACTGGGATGCCGTCTGGCTTACCGTCAAGTCAGCTGCGCTGACCGACGAGGCAACGCGCAAGGATCTGCAGGCGCAAATAGCCTGACCTGTCACAGCGCGCCGTTCGCTGGCCATTCCTTTATACTCGCGGCATTGTGACCCAAAGAGTCCGTTGCGTATGGAAATTTCCGAGGCCTTGATAGCGTCACCGATCGGCGTTTTCGCCGTACTGTCTTTCGTAGCCGCTTTTTTCTTTATGCTCGAGCAGACCACGCGGGCAAAGCTGTTCCAGTACGTGCCACCACTGCTGTTCATCTACGCAACACCCGTATTCCTGAACAACTTCGACGTGATTCCGAGCGACTCGCCGATATATGCCGGTTTGAGTGCCTACCTGCTGCCGGCCTTTATCGTGCTGATGCTGATCAAGGTCAATGTGCCTGCAGTCGTCAAGGTGATGGGTAAGGGCGTGTTAGTGATGTTGATGGGCACAGCGGGCGTCATGGTGGGCGGGGTGGTTGCTTACCTTCTGGTGCATTCGTATTTGTCTGAAGATGCCTGGAAAGGCTACGGAGCTCTGGCTGGCAGCTGGATCGGCGGCACCGCAAATATGGCCGCAACAGCAGAGATGCTCGGAACCTCCGAGGAACAGTTCGGTCTCGCTGTCGTTGCTGACAACATCATCTACGTATTCTGGTTGCCCCTGCTTTTGATGTCGCGCGACTTTGCAGATCGCTTCAACGCCTGGGCACGGGTACCTGAAGACCGGCTGGAAGCGATGGACGCGGCCGCCGAGATTCATGTCGAAGATGATCACGCGCCGACAATGCCGCAGTACCTGTTTCTGATTGCAATTGTGATCGGCGTCACCTGGGTTAGCACAGCCGCTGCGCCCGGCATCGCCGAATGGATTGCGTCAGTCAGTTCCGGGCTCGGCACAGTCTTTTCGGTCACGACGACACGCATCCTTCTCGTTACAACGCTGGCGCTGCTGCTCTCCACGACGCGCGCATCCGAATTACCGAACTCGACAGCGATGGGCACAGCGCTTATCTATGTCTTCGTCGCGGGCATGGGCGCACGCGCTTCGGTCGCAGGTCTGGCCGAAGCTCCCGTGTTCGTCGCCGGCGCATTCGTCTGGATCATTATCCATGGACTGTTCTGTATTGCCGGCGCATGGTTGTTTCGCGTTGACATACACAGTGTGGCGATCGCGTCCGCCGCGAACATCGGCGCCGCAGCATCGGCTCCAATTGTGGCTGCCCATCATCGTCCAAATCTCGTGCCGGCCTCGATCCTGATGGCGCTGCTCGGCTACGCGATGGGCAATTATCTTGCCCCGCTGACCGGGCATCTCGCCAGGATGGCTGCCGGACAATAATGCCGAGAATTAGCGCAGCAGATTTCAAGCGCTCGGTCCGACGGACTGCGTTCGGCATTGCGGCGTTCGCGTTTGTCGCAGCGGTGGCAGTGGTCTTGTTGTGGCGTGACCGCGAATCTCTGGACATGATCGATTGGCCACGCTATCCGAGCATTGCGCCGACCCTCGATGCGGTGACGGTTACCTGGCTGGGCGTTACGACATTGCTGTTCGACGATGGCGAAACGCAGATTCTGATTGACGGCTTTTTCTCGCGACCATCGATTTTCGACCTGCTGTTCGGCAGAGCCGTGGAAAGCGATGCCGCAACCATCAACTATGTGCTCGACGAATACCGCATGCGGCGCCTGGCGGCGCTGATTCCGGTGCACTCGCACTATGATCACGCGATGGACGTCGGTGCGATTGCCAATCGCAGCAGCGCATCCATTCTGGGCTCAGAAACCACGGCGCAGATCGCCCGCGGCGCCGGTGTGCCGGAAGATCAAATAATCGTTGCGACAAGTGGCGATGAATATTCGTTCGGCAGATTTACGGTTACGATGATCGATTCGAGCCATGCGCCGATCGGCTGGGGCGGCTCGGTGCCGTATGCCGGAATCGTCGACGAGCCACTTGTGACACCGGCGCCGGTTTCTGCCTGGCGTGCAGGAAAAAGCTACTCCATCGTAGTCGCTCATCCTCATGGCACGGCCCTCGTACAGGGCAGCGCCGGCTTTCGCGAAGCTGCGCTCGCGGGGGTCAGCGCCGACGTCGTCATGCTCGGCGTCAGCATGCTCGAGGGATTGGGGCATGACTATGCGGAACGGTATTGGCAGGAACTCGTCACCACGACCGGCGCGGCGCACGTGTTCCCGGTTCACTTTGACGATTTCTCGAAACCGTTCGGGGAGATATTTCTGTATCCGCGTGCACTCGATAGTTTTATCGACACGGCCGGGTGGCTCGAGGAGTTCAGAGACACCTGGGACTCGGATACGCGGCTGCATCTGCCCGAGTTCGGCAAGCCGATCGTGCTTTATCCGCAGAGTTCACCAGAGGTCTGAAGGCACCTGCACTGACTCAGGGCAACACCTCGCTCAGCGAGCGATTACCGGCAATGAGCTCTTCCTTGTCGCGGCGGTCGAGCCGTTTAACGTGAAACTCGGCGTGTGACGCAACGCTTCGATCGCCAATGTGATATTCGTATTCAAGCTGTAACGGGCCTTTACCGCGCAGATACTTGGCGCCACGCAATCCGCGCTCGTGCTCCTGAAGCCGCCTCTCGACGTCAGTCGAAATCCCCGTGTACAAACTGCCGTCAGCGCAGCGAACAATGTAGAGGCTGTAACCGCCGTTATCCACGCGGCTGCGTCAGGCGTTGCCACCCGACAACGTGTCTCCGAGCACGCGAAATGCACCGGCTTCAATACTCGCACCATTCTCCGGTGTGTCGGCAAAGGTCAGGACAATTTGCGAAACGCCGCCGAGCTCTGCGGCGGGTGCGTGCAGGTGCAGGGTCAGCATGTTGCCCATCAATTCAGCTTCCCGAATGAGGTCGTGTCCGCCGAACTGCTTCTCGTTGATTTCGATGTATGTCGACGAGTCGAAGTCGTCCTCGATCGTCCGCATCAACAACAAGTAGTCATCGATATCGCCCTCCGACGTGGTCCGTGCAAAAAACAACATCGTTGCGTTGTCGCGAACATCGAAGGCGACCGTGTCATAAAAACGGGTATCAGACATCTAAAGTGCTTCCCGGCAGGCTGTAATAAACAGTCTACGCCATTCGCGGTCCCAGCGTCACGCTATCCGCGGCTTGCCGGGCCTGCCGCCTTGGAGTAACGTACAGACACGATGATTTCCCTGAAAATTAATGGTGAAGAATACGCCGTTGACGTCGATCCGACGACGCCGCTTCTGTGGGTGATACGCGACTATGTCGGTTTGACCGGTACTAAGTTCGGTTGCGGAATTGCCCAGTGTGGTGCCTGCACGGTGCATCTCAACGGTTCGCCAATACGCTCGTGCGTAACGCCCGTTCAGGTCGCTGTCGAACAGGAAATTACGACGATCGAGGGCCTTGCGGGTAAGGAGCAGGGACTACATCCGGTGCAGCAGGCCTGGATTGATGAGCAGGTGCCGCAGTGCGGTTACTGCCAATCGGGCCAGATAATGTCGGCGGCCGCCCTGCTCGAAACCAACTCCTCCCCAAGCGACGCAGACATCGATCGCGCGATGGCCGGCATTGTTTGTCGCTGTGGCACCTATCCGCGTATCCGCAAAGGGATCAAACGCGCTGCTGTCGCGGTCAACGCACTGAAAGCGGAGCCGCAGTCCAATGGGTAAGTGGTCACGGCGCGCGTTCATAACAACCGGAATCGCTGCCGGCGGTGTGGTCGTATTTGGCGTCGCTATTCGTCGTGGCGACAGGTCTGGCAAAGTCAGGGGGCTCATCGCAGACCCGGGTGATGCGATCTTTGACGTATGGCTGAAGATCTCGCCCGACAACACCGTGACCGCAATCGTGCCGCACGCCGAGATGGGCCAGGGTGTGCACACAACCCTGGCGATGATGTTGGCCGACGAACTGGATGCTGACTGGGCGAAAGTCGAGGTCCTCGAGGCACCGAGCGACAAGGAATTCGCGAACTACGCGCTGGCCAAAGGTTACGTGGCCGGCGACGTCGATTTTCCTGCCTGGCTCATCGATACGGTCGATGGCTTCTTTTTTCGTGCAACTCAGGCGATGGGCCTGCAGATCACGGGCGGCAGTACTTCGGTCAGAACGACCGGGCAGTTCGCGATGCGAGTTACGGGCGCCGCCGCGCGCAGCGCACTTCTGCACGCGGCCGCCGACGAATGGCAGGTACCTGTCGAGGAGCTTACGACCCGGAACAGCATGGTCTCCCACGCAGCGAGCCAACGCTCCGGCACCTATGCAAGCTTCGCTGCCGCCGCGGCGAAGGCAAGACTGCCCGCAAAGCCCCGCTTAAAAAGCACCGAGCAGTTTCGCATTATGGGCACGTCGCCGCAGCGCGGAGACATTCCCGCCAAAGTCGACGGCAGCGCGATGTTCGGCATCGATACGAGCTTACCCGGAATGAAATACGCCGCCGTCAAGGCATCGCCTGTATTCGGCGGCACGGTCAGGTCC
>CAMYMP010000047.1 GCA_947259435.1 uncultured Woeseiaceae bacterium | reverse complement strand
TGGCAGGTCGAGATCAGCCCTACCGGCGTGCCACGGCTTTCTGTCAATCAGCAATATGCCCGACTGCTGCGCGGCAGCGGCGATCATGCGGTACTGCGCTCGCAGTTGCAGGAGGCACGCTGGCTGATTCGCAGCCTGGAAATTCGAAACGAGACTCTGATGAAAGTGGCGACCAGCATAGTGACCCGGCAAACGGAGTTTCTCGAACACGGTGACGAATCAATGAGACCCATGGTGCTGAGAGACGTTGCAGACGAGATCGGTATGCACGAATCGACGATTTCGCGAGTAACCACGAACAAATATATGCATACGCCACGCGGCGTTTTCGAATTCAAGTATTTCTTCTCGTCTCATCTGTCAACGATTGATGGCGAGGACCAGTCATCGACGTCGGTGCGTGCGAAGATCCGCAAGCTGATCGGCGCCGAGAATCCGGCGAAGCCGCTCAGCGACAGCAAGATCGCGAAAATGCTGGCCGAGGAAGGCATTTCGGTTGCCAGGCGCACGGTGGCGAAGTACCGTGAATCTATGAATATCGCGTCGTCGAGCGACCGCAGGAAGCGTCCGGCGCAGTAGAGGAATATCGAAACAAGAGCACTGGATATACGTAACTGACCGCACAGAAGGAGGTCCACTGGAAGTGTAATCTGAACTCGTGACAAGCGTACGAGTTTCGTTCTATCTTCGCGGGGGATGCTGAGGGCCGGACGCGTACGACACCAAAAGTATGGGAGACAACTATGCAACTGAATGTTTCAGGCCATCATGTCGAGGTAACCGATGCCCTAAGGGGTTATGTCGAATCTAAAATTGAAAAGATCGAGCGTCATTTTGATCTGGTGTCTGACGTAAACTGCATCCTCACGGTGGAAAAATTACGGCATAAAGCAGAAGCCACAATCAATGTGAATGGTGGTACGATTTACGCCGATAACACCGAAGAAGACATGTACGCCGCCATCGATGGTCTGGTGGATAAACTGGATCGACGGGTAAGGAAATATAAAGAAAAGCTTGTCGACCACCGTGCAAGGGAAGCACACAAGATAAAATACTGATCCACTCTGCGCCCGTGCGGGTCGCCGCACGGGACCTTCAACTCTCCTTAAAGCTCATTCCAAATGTTGCTCGAACAAATGATCAGGCCAGACAGCGTTCTGTGTAACGCGCATGCCCGCAGCAAAAAGCATTGCCTTGAAATACTTAGCGAGCTGTTGGTCCGTTCCTTGCCCGGCATATCAAGTGACGACATTGTTTCGCGCTTGATTGAACGCGAGCGGCTTGGCTGCACGAGCCTCGATCAAGGTGTCGCGTTTCCGCATTGTCGGGTTGAAGGCCTCGATAGCAGCGTTGCCGCCCTGATCAAGCTCAGTGAAGCTGTTGAATTTGATTCGCCGGATGGTGAGGCGGTAGACCTGGTCTTTGGCCTCTTGGTGCCAGCCGAGGTGGATGAGGAGGATCACGCCAATATCTCTAGTATTGCCGAGCTGCTGAGCGATCGCGACTTGCGCTCCAAATTGCGCGACGCCACCTCGAGCAGTGAACTGTACGAGGCGCTGTGCGCCTGATAATCGTCAGCGGTCTGTCTGGGTCGGGCAAATCCGTAGCCCTGCATGTGCTTGAAGACCTTGGCTACTACTGCATAGACAACATACCAGCTGCCTTGCTCAGGTCCGTAATCGACGAGATCGGCTCGGGAGAGCAAGGCTCGACGGGTCTGCTGGCTGTCGGCCTTGATGCTCGTAATCGCCGGCAGAACCTGGAAGCGCTACCGCAGCTGATCGAAGAACTTCGCCAGCAGAATATCCAGACCGAACTGCTTTTTTTGCAGTCCAGCGATGATGTCCTTCTAAAGCGTTACAGCGAGACACGTCGGCGGCACCCCCTCGCCGAACACGGAACCGCGTTGCGCGCCGCTATTGCGAGCGAACGAGAGATGCTGTCTGAAGTCCTGAACGCCGCAGATCTGATTATCGATACATCACGCACCAGCATTTATGAATTGGCCGACACGATCCGCGAGCGCATCGACCGGCGCAAGACAAACGCACTGTCGGTTCTAATCGAGTCGTTTGGCTTCAAACACGGCATTCCGGCGGACGCAGACTTCGTTTTCGACCTGCGTTGCTTGCCGAATCCCTACTGGACCGCCGATCTTCGGGGATTGACGGGCCTTGATCAGGAGGTTGTGGAGTTTCTTGACGCACAGCCGACTTTTGTAGCGATGTTCGAAGACGTTTTCGCATTCCTGAAGCGCTGGATTCCGGAGTACAAAGACGTGCAGCGAGGCTATCTCACCGTTGCGCTCGGTTGCACGGGGGGGCAGCACCGCTCCGTGCACATGACCGAAAAGCTCGCGATGGCCCTGCGCAAAATTCACGATCCTGTCCTGACCCGCCATAACGAGCTTGCCACCCATCCGTTAGGGAAATCGTAAGACTGCGGCCACAGTCTTGCCGTGCGTGTCGCGGATAAGACGGTTAAACTCCGGCTACCTTTCGAAGGTCGGCGTCCATGGAAGCGAGAGAACACACTCAGGCTAACCTGCAGCTGTTGCGCGAGCAGCTTGACAGCGGTGGCATGCGTTCTGCGCGCCTGATGATGCATAGCCTGCATCCAGCCGAGATTGCCCGCCTGCTCGAGTCCCTGCCGCTACGTGAGCGCGCCGTACTTTGGGAAATGGTCAATACGGACGACGAGGGCGACGTCCTCGTCGAGGTTTCCGACGAGGTTCGCGATGGCCTGATCAAGGGCATGAAGACCGAACAACTCATTGCCGCAACCGAAGGCATGGAGCTGGACGACCTCGCCGACCTGCTGATCGACTTGCCGGAGACCGTAACGCAGAAGGTACTGCAGTCGCTCGACGACCAGGATGAAGAGCGGCTGCGGCAGGTCCTCGCTTATGATGAGGACAGTGCCGGCGGCCTGATGAATGTCGACATCGTGACGGTTCGTCCGGATGTGACGCTGGAGGTGGTTTGCCGATACCTGCGTGCGCGGGGGGAAATGCCGGATGGTACCGACACGATTTTCGTCGTAAACCGGGATGACGAATATGTCGGCGCCTTGTACCTTTCGCGTCTGCTGACGAACGACGCCGAGACGCTTGTGTCGGCTGTGACGGCGACCGATATCCTGCCGATTCCGGCGCATACGCCGTCGGCCCAGGTCGTCTGGGAATTCGAGCACCGAGACCTGCTGTCGGCACCGGTCGTCGATGACGACTATCGGGTTGTGGGTCGCATCACGATCGATGATGTCGTCGATGTAATTCGCGATGAGGCTGAGCACTCCCTGATGAGTGCTGCTGGTCTCGACGAAGAAGACGACATGTTCGCGCCCGTGGTCAGGAGCGCAACGCGCCGTGCGCTATGGTTGGGCGTGAACCTTTGTACTGCGTTTCTTGCAGCGGCAGTTGTCGACATATTTCAGACGACGGTCGACAAGATCGTCCTGCTTGCGGTTCTTATGCCCGTTGTGCCAAGCATGGGAGGCGTTGCCGGTAGCCAGTCCTTGACCATTATCACGAGAGCCATCGCCTTGGGCCAGATCGATCGCACGAATGCGCGGCGAATTCTGCGCAAAGAACTGATGGTAGGACTCCTGAACGGCATCGGTTGGGCGGTCGTCGTCGCCGTATTCACCTATCTTTGGTTCGGTGACTGGCGTATCGGCGGCGTTATCGGTGCAGCGATGATCATCAATCTATTTGTTGCGGCGCTTGCCGGCTTTGCGATTCCGCTTACCCTGAAACGCATGGAGATCGACCCGGCCCTCGCCGGCGGCGTGGTCTTGACGACCGTCACCGACGTCATCGGCTATGCAGCATTCCTCGGACTCGGAGCTGCACTCCTCTTGTAGGTCAGCCTGGGCCGGACGCGCGCCGGTAGGCCATCATGGTCATGGCTCGCTGCGCTGCGCTTTACTTCCCATGATGGCCTCCCCGCACCCGCCCGGCACGCGCTAGTCTGTGTGGAATGCGCTCAGGTCCTTCTTGATCCACGAAGGCGCAAACAATCTTGGGACGTCGGCGCCGGTCACGAAGGCCATCAGTTCGTCTTTGACTTTCATCGCATCCCGATACCCGAGGTCGATCAGCTCGCGCGTATACTTCTTTTCGAACATCAGGAAGCTCAGCAGCCGATTCTCGCCCGAACTGCGGCCGCCAATGCCGCGCAACAGACCTCGAACCGCAAACGGCAACTCGCGTCGATGCTCATGAGCAATAACGCGCAGATCCTGGCTCGGCACAATCAACATAGTGTCTATCGGCCGCATGCGTTGCAGCAATCCCGTGCGATGCTCCGGACTCACTGAGTCGATCAGCTGGTTGATGCGCGTCATCCGTTCGAGGTCCGAGTAAAGCCCATCCATGAACAGTGTGTCGAGCATGTATCCGGCTATCTGTGCAAAGCTCGGATGCCGCTGCGGCTTATTTGAATCCGGGACTTTGTCGGCTGTTTCATCGCGAATACCAACCACCAGAATGCGGTCCGCCCCCAAATGTATGGCAGGACTTAACGGAGTGGCTTGACGCATCGCACCATCGCCGAAATATCCGCCGTTCAGCCGCACGGGTGGAAAGATCATCGGCACCGCTATGCTCGCCATCAAATGATCGAGATGCAGCTCGCCACGCACTCCAACGCGACGTGTTCGGGACCAGCCACCACGACCCGGCGCGGCCTGAAAAAACGACGTCGAGCGCGCGGACGCATAGCTCGCCGCGGTTACCGCAACGGCATCGACATAACCCTTGGAAATCGCGTCCTGTATTCGCGGGAAACGGATATTGCGGCTGAGGAGCGCGCGCAGCGGCGCATTGTCGAGCAAGGACTTCGGTGTTCCAACGAGAAACCCGCCAAGCACGATCGCGGCAAGCCAGTGCAGACTGCTCTTGAGCATGGTTAGATTGCCCGTGCGAAAAACGTGTTCGGAACGGAAATTTCCCCACACCCTATCGAGTTCGGCAACCGCGACCCGGAAGCGCCTCGCCTTGCTGGCCAGCACAACCGAATTGATCGCCCCCGCCGACGTGCCGCTGATGACGGCGAAGGGATTGGGGCTGCCTTTCGGCATCAACTCCGCCAGTGCTTTTAGTACGCCGACCTGAAACGCGCCGCGTGCTCCACCGCCCGGCAGGACCAGGGCTGTCTTGTGATCTGCGCTAGCCGTACTTCTCATGTCATAACGATCTGTCAAATTGCGCCCGATGAAGACGAAAGCGTATTATAGTGTGCGCCCGAGGAGGTACCTTGATGAAGTTAACATCTTTGATTTTATTGTCTTTTCTGTCGCTCGGCGGGCCTGCCTCGGCGTCCGGGCACTTTTCGGTCGGTCAGCCCGCTCCCGAATTCGAGCTTCCGGACCAGACGGGCCAACTGCATTCACTCGAGGACTATCGTGATCAGTGGGTTGTACTGTACTTCTATCCGAAAGACGAGACGCCCGGGTGTACCACCGAAGCCTGTGAGTTTCGCGACAATATTTTCGCCTTCAAAAAGATCAACGCGCAGATCCTCGGCGTGAGCCTTGACGATGTTGAGTCCCATCAGAAGTTTGCTGAGAACCATGACCTGCCCTTCCCGCTGCTTGCAGATACTGAAGGCCAGGCAGCGGACGCATACGGCGTCAAGACAAGAATGCTCGGCATTAAGGTGGCCAAACGACAAACGTTTCTGATTCGTCCGGACGGTACGCTTGCCAAGCATTACGAAAAAGTCGATCCCGAGAAACACTCGAAGCAGGTACTCGCGGATTTGAAAGCACTCGGAGCAAGCTCCGAGATGTAGCGCAACTGGGCCAGACTCAGTGTAGCGCTTTCATCCCTGCGTCAAGACCGGCAATCGTTAATGGATACATGCGATCGTCCATCAAGTCCCGCGTCAATTTGACTGACGGCGTGTAATCCCAGCGGTTCTGCGGCTCCGGATTGATCCAGATCGCTTTGGGATACGTGTTAAGCAGCCGCTTGATCCACACGGCTCC
>CAMYMP010000046.1 GCA_947259435.1 uncultured Woeseiaceae bacterium | reverse complement strand
AACATGCTGGATGTCGGTTCTCGCGAACCCTTGCCTGCCACCAAAGGCGGGGAATCGATACGTGGACGATAAGCTCGCCGTCACGTCCGGCACATTTGACAGGCGACGCCCTGCTGGTGCCCCGATATCCGGCACGTCGTTGTTCAGTGTCGGGTTCATGTAGCCGGCGTTAAAAGACAGTTCCCAGCGATCATTTGGGATGTATGTCGTTTCGACCTCGATACCCTCTGCAGTAATGCCACCGCTATTGATACCCACGGAAAACCCACACCTTGGTTGCACAAGCAATTGGGCGTCATCCCATTTCGCGTGATACATGGCGGCATTGACCATCAACTGATCGCGGAAGAATCGTGTCTTCGCACCGAGTTCGAAACTCACAATGCTGTCAGAATCGAAGGTCTGCTCGGCATTGCACAGGAATGCCGCGCCCTGCTCGTTGGCACCACCGAGCCGGAATCCTTCTGAGATCAGCGCGTAGAGCATGATGTCTTCTGCCAGCCTGTACGATAACGATGCCTTGCCATTGATTCCGTCATTATCAAACTTGCGCGTCGCCACTGGCAGGTTCGGGTCGGCGAACAGGCCCGTCGCAACCTCGTGCGCCGTTCGGCGTAGATCGTACCAACGCGCACCAATGCTGCCTTGCAGGCGGTCGGTAAACCAATACGACAGGTCGACATAAAGGCCGAGCTCCCGCCGGTCGTCGTCCACGTCGCTAACAAGCGCTGTCTCTTCGCCATCGGGCAAGCCGGTGCAGCCACCGCAGATGGCATTGAAGCCCGGCGCAGGCAACACGGTCCCGCGGTCAAACGTCATATCGGAGTAAAAAGCGCCCGCCAGCCAACATTGATGGATTCCGAAATATCCAGTTGCGCGTTCGTCTCGCTGTCGAAGAACGAGGTAACAGAGACGAAGTCGCCGACCGTGGAGTGGTAATTCAAGTTCACGTTGAAGAGGATCGTTTCCTCATCACGCCATTCGTCAGTCATCAATGCGGCCTGGTAGTCGTCAGTGATGATCAGGCCAACCGGCGGCTTGCCGTTCGGATCGACGAAGTTGAAACCGTCGAGTTTCATTTCTTCGTAGGCAATTTTTGCGTTGACGTCAAACCGGTCCGAGACGCGTGCGCTACCGCTAAGTCGCAGGCCGGTCGTCGTCACTGCGTTAGCGTTGTCGTGGCCCTGGCCAATGTCGTCAATGAAACCGTCGTCATCGAAACGATAGGCAACGAGGCGCAGTGCTGAACGGTTCTCGACCAGCGGCAGATTCCAGACGGCCGTGAACCCGTGGTTAATATCACCGTGTGCGGTATTCGAGATCATTGCTTCGTAGGACTGCGTAAAGCGCGCCGCATCGGGTTGGTTCGTGATCAGCCGGATTGCTCCACCCATGGAGCCTGCGCCGAACAAGGTGCCTTGCGGACCACGCAGGACTTCAACGCGGTTGATATCAACGAGTTTGAAACTAGGGGCGTGCGTAAAGAGCCCCTGGGGGCTGATCAGGAGCGTGTCGTCGAGATAATTTGCTGTCAGGGATTCATCGGTCTCCGGACCTGATGAGCCACTGAGACCACGAATGATGAAACGGTTACCCGCGAAACCCCAGTCCGTCATCGCGAGAGACGGGATCATTCGCCAGTAGTCGAAGATATGCAGTGCCCCATTATCCTCAATTTCCTGTGCAGTCAGCACACCGATGCTGAGTGGCGTGTCCTGCAGCGCCGTGTCACGGCGTGTTGCCGTTACGATGATCTCTGCAAGCACCTGTTGCCCGTTGTCCGCGGCACTCTCCTGAGCTTGGGTCGTTGCCGTGATGATTGCCAGCGTAAAAGATGCTGTGATTCCGCGGATCGAAAAGGTCATGGTCACTCCACGGCAGAATCCAGGCCACAGAAACGGTTGCCGCCGGTTTCTTCGCAGAATGGCGGCCAGCCGACAGCATCCCAGTAGGAGGCGAGCCCGACGTGTTCGACGAGTTCCAGAAATCGCGGATGGCTGCGGAATTCTTTTTCGCCAGGAAAATCGAGCCAGAAAATAACCGGGTTGAGGGTGTTTTCTGCGAAGGATTCGAAGGCCAGGTCGATCGCCCGATCCGTCTCGTGCAAAACCATGAGCCCTTCCCAGTAGTCATGCTCCGGAATTGCGTC
>CAMYMP010000045.1 GCA_947259435.1 uncultured Woeseiaceae bacterium | reverse complement strand
GCGGCCTGGGCACGGCGCTCGTCGAGGGACTTGTGTTCCGGCACATTTACTCCCATCACGCGATTGATCAGCGGATTCCAGACCCGATCCTCATACGGGTTTATGCTGTCGAACGGGTGCGCTTCCTGGGTATAGACAACGACGAAATCGACCCGGCCTGCAAATTCTCGTTGCAGCTTTTGTACGTCGAATCGGCGATAACGAAACACCGGGCAGGAGTAGCTGCCCAGTTGTATGACCACGGGCTTTTTTCCGACCAGATCGTGCAATGCGACTTTGTTGCCGTCGATATCGGTAAGTTGAAACTCCGGCGCCGGTACCGCTTCGGACGGCGCAGTAACATCGTAGTGCGACAATGACTCGCCCGCTTCAGTTGGGAACAGCAGCGAACAAGCCGACTGACTTGCGCAAACAAAGAGCAATAGTGCTGTCCGAGGAAATGAAGGCATTCGTTTTCCGGCGCGGCTAATCCGCTGCTTTTTGGGTTCGAGTGCCTGGGTAGCAGAAAGTTTCCTGAGCCTTGCACCTGCACAAGCGGACTGAGTTCGCTATCATATGAATGGCCAATACCAATAAACAAAAAGGGGGCTGAAGAATGAGATTGATTAAGTACTTACCATTGGTCTTGCTGCTCGGCGCAAATCCGGTCTGGGCTGACAAACCGATCCAGAATATCGAAGACGAGGTCGTGCCGCCGAAGTTCGACGGATCTCCCCGCAGCCTGGAGGAAGTGAGAGATGCAATCGCGAATGGCTGTAAGGGCAAAGGCTGGCGACCCGTCCTGGATGGGGAAACAAAAATTACGTGCTCGATACTCGTGCGCGGCAAACACTACGCTGAAGTCAGCATTCCATTTTCGGCAACCAACTATTCAATCCTCTATGCGAATAGCCGCGTGCTCGATTACGACGCGGAGCGGCAGCGCATACACAAGAAATACAATGGTTGGGTGTTAAACCTGAACGGCAGTATCCAACAGCAATTTGCTTTGTGACCTGAAAGGCCGCGGCGGGTATCCGATCAGGCGTGTCGGCGAAATATCAGTGATGTGTTGATGCCGCCGAATGCGAAGTTGTTGCTCATGACGTACTCGACGTCGAGTTCGCGACCTTCACCGCGTACGTAGTCCAGCGGCGCGCATTGCGGGTCGACATTTTCCAGGTTGATTGTCGGCGCGAACCAGCCGTTGTTCATCATCTCGATTGCGAGCCACGATTCGAGCGCGCCGCAGGCACCCAGCGTGTGGCCCATGTAGCTTTTCAGCGAGCTGATGGGCGTCTTGTCGCCCAGGACGTTGTGCGTTGCGTGAGACTCGGCGATATCGCCGCGATCGGTCGCTGTCCCGTGGGCGCTGACATAGCCAATCGCTTCGGGACCAAGGCCGGCGTCGGCCAGAGACATTTCCATGACGCGTTGCATTGTTTCTGCCGCCGGCTGCGTAACGTGTGCGCCATCCGAGTTCGTGTCGAACCCCACGAGCTCAGCGTAGATCTTGGCGGCGCGCGCCAGCGCGTGATCGCGGCGTTCGAGGACCAGTGTGCACGCACCTTCGCCGATCACCAGTCCATCACGATCGCGATCGAAAGGTCGTGGAGTCGTCTCAGGCTTGTCATTGCATGTGCTCGTGGCATATAGCGTATCGAACACGGCCGCTTCGGTCGGGCACAGCTCTTCGGCGCCCCCCGCAAGCATCATGTCCTGCGAGCCGCTGCGGATCGCCTCGTAAGCGTAGCCGATTCCCTGACTGCCGGACGTGCAGGCGCTGGACGTCGTAATTACACGCCCCTGCAGACCAAAAAAAACGCCGATATTGACCGGTGTAGTGTGGCCCATCATGCGAATGTAGGTTGTGGCCGTAATGCCATCGAGACACTTTGTACGCAGCATATTGACGAAGTCCGCGGCCGCGTCCGTGCTGCCCGTTGATGAGCCGTAGGCCACGCCGACCCTGCCTGATTTCAACACCGGGTCGCCAAGCAGGCCCGCGTCGAGGAGCGCCTTCTCACTTGCCGCGGTAGCGAGCATCGCAACCCTGCCCATGCTTCGCGTGCGCTTGCGATTGAAACTGGCCGGCATCTCGAAATTGGCGACAGGCGCGCCGAGCTTGGTATTCAACCCGTCGTACTCGTCCCAGGCGTCGATGTGGCGTACGCCACTTTTCAGGGTTCTGAGGTTGTGCTCAATCCCGGCCCAGTCGTTGCCGACTGGTGAATAAGCGCCAACACCCGTGACGACAACGCGATGGGTCAACACAGTCCTCCATTCGCAGAGATGACCTGCCGCGTAATGTAACCCGCGTCGGGGGAACAAAGAAATGCAACGAGGGCTGCAACTTCTTCCGGCTTGCCCATGCGCCGCAGAGGAATGGCTTCAAGCATTGCTTCAACCGGCAGTGTGTCTGTCATCTCGGATTCGATCAATCCCGGGGCAACACAGTTGACTGTAATCTGGCGTTTCGCAAGTTCGACGGCAAGTGCCTTGGTTGCGCCGATGATCCCGGCTTTCGACGCGCTGTAGTTCACCTGGCCGCGATTGCCCATGATGCCCGACACTGAAGAAATTGTAATAATCCTGCCGGGCTTGCGGCGTCTGAGCATAGGCATCACAACGGGATGCAAAACATTGTATAGCCCGTTCAGATTGACATCGATGACCTGGCGCCAGTCTTCCTCGGCCAGCATTGGAAACACGCCGTCGCGCGTAATGCCGGCGTTGCACACGACACCGTAATACGCGCCGTGTTCGCTGATATCCGCCTCAATAGCAGCTTTCGTCGCTTCAGCATCACGGACGTCGAATGACAGCATGCGACAGTTGCCCGAAGCCGCGACGATTGCGTCGCGCGTTGCCTCGGCGCCTTGTCGGTTCCTGCCGTAATGGACAGCGACGTTGTAGCCGTCGGCTGCCAGCCGAATGGCAATAGCCTGCCCGATCCCCGAGCTGGATCCTGTAACGAGAATGCTTTGTGCTACATCATTCATGAAGTCTTGTCTCTTGCAGCCGTTCGAGTACCGCGAGGTTCGCCTCAGCGAGAACCTCGCCGTCCGACAGTATCCGACAGGCAAAAGACCCCATGCCCTGCGAATCGCGGACGAGTTCTTCGCATGTCGTCTGGTACCTTACGCCGAGTTCGAAATAGGCAATTGAGCATTTGTAATGTCGTGTGCCGAGCAAGAATCCAACCGGAGGAATGAAGCCGCGAACTCGCGCTCGCGCGCCCGAATGAACAGCGATGCATTGTGCCATGTATTCGATGCCTGTATAGCCCGGCACGCCGAGGCCCGGCACGATGAACTCGAAGTCATCGCTGATACGCCACTCACAGCTCGCAAACTCCGCACCAATATCCACCAGCCGATCGAGGAATAACATCGAATCGCGATGCAGGACGAACTCGGCGGCCGGCATGCCGACGAGCTTCTGCAGTTCTCCGTTCAGGTCGACGTCAGTCATTTTTCGAATTGCCGTCCCAACTCCTGCAGCCGTTTCTGCACATTGTCGATCAGGACCTGCGGTGAGCCGAGCGTCAGCTCGAGCGAATCTGCCTCAACGGGTACCTGGACAGTCCGTGCCTTCGTCAGCACCTCGCCATTCTCGTCTTCGATCTTGTAATCGACAACGATGCGCATTTCCCATTCCCTGAGGCAGGCAGTCACCCGGACCTCCTGATTCAGCGTTAACGGCCGGACGTATCGTACTTCGGTATCGGCGACAGGCCACAGGTAACCGGAGCTTTCCATGTCTTCGTAGCTGTAGTTGACGCCTTCGAGCAGCTTGCAGCGAGCCAGCTCGAAGTACTGAAAATAGCGGCCATGCCAGGCAACGCCCGCCGGATCGAGGTCGAAGAACGGAACCCGAATGTCCACGCTGGCTGTGAGGCAATGCGAAAAATCAGTCTTGATCATGGTCGCGTAGACTATCAGTTTGCAGCTGTGGGATGCTCCGCTCGCCCCAGAAATCGTAGAAATTGAACCACTGCAATGGCGCACGACGCACCTGCTGCTCGAGAGCAGTTGCGAATTTCTGCACTTCGCGCCTGTAGGTCCGTCGCTTGCCTTCGCGCGAGGCCCGGATTTCTTCTTCGAACAATTCCATGCCCAGGTGGTATTCGTCGTCCTTCCGATAACAGTGCATCAGATACACCGGGCAGCGCAGCAAGCTGGCAAGCACGAACGGGCCGATCGGGAAGTCGGCGCTGTCGCCGAAAAACGTCGCCGCGCAGACGTTATCACCTTCACCGACCGGTACCCGATCGCCGGCGATCAACAGCCATTCGCCACGATCGACCTTCTCCTTCAGCCTCAAAGCTAGGTCCAGGTCGAGGTCGGTCACCTGAATAAGGTTCAGACGCGCCTCCGACCCCGAGCTGTCCAGTATTTTTGCGAAATTGGCCGCATGCTGATCATAGATCAGGATATTGATTACAAGGTCCGGATGGCGGTCCGCAATGCCGCGTGAGTACTCGAGATTGCCGAAGTGTGAACCCATCAGCAGGATGCCTTTGCCGGATTCGACGACGGATACCACAAGCTGCTGCTCGCCGGGGTCCATGCCGATGTCGGTCGGTGGCTCCACCAATGCGATGTACTTGTCCAGCAGCGATTCGCCGAAGGCGAGAAAGTGGCGCAATGACATCCACACGTTTGGCGTTCCGGGCAGCTGCTCCGGATACTGCGTCTTGACTCGCTTCAGGTAGTCGCGGGATGCATTTCTCGCTATCGGTCGGCGTACGAAAAAGTACACCATGACCGGGAACAGGACGATGCTGAAGACGATGCGACCAAGATACGTATAGATCCAGACCATGATGCGCAGCCCGGTCACGGCGCCGGCCTCGCCGATCTTCGCCCAGTGCTGGCTCATCGCGTAGCGGGCTCCTCCCGCCCCGAATGTTTGCGCCATATCAGCATCGGCAGGCGCAGCAACATGCCGAATATGAGCCTGATGTGCATCCATGAGATTTCGGCATTGTCGCGAAAATACAGGAAATGCGATCGACCCCCTTCCGGATAACGCACGTGCACAGGGATGAACTGCAAACGTATGGCGGCCCATACAGCGCGAACGAGAATTTCCGGATCGAATGCCATGCGCTGGCCGGGCTTGTTTTTCTCGAACAGCGTGACAACGGGTTGCAGGGGATACAGGCGAAAGCCGCAAAGCCCGTCGCGAATCTCGGTGCTCAGTGATTCCAGCCAGTTCAATGACAGCGTGAGATATCGCCCGTAGTAACGCAGCTTCGAGATACTGTCATCGAACACAGGCTGTCCGCAGATAACACGTTCGGGATGCTGCTCTGCGGCTTGCCGAAAGCGCGGAATGTCGGCGACATCGTGCTGCCCGTCGGCATCGATTTGCAGCGCGTGGGTATAACCCGCGTCAAGCGCCGTTTTCAGTCCGGTCATGACGGCGCCACCTTTGCCGAGATTTTCCGCATGCCTGACCAGGATCGATCCATCCGCATGTTCGCTGAGCAGGCGTTGTAATTCCCTGTAAGCGTCGTCAGGGCTCGCGTCGTCAACGATGACAAGCGGCAAACCCTGTGCGCTCAGCTTTGGCAATAGCAGCTCGAATTGCGCGACATGATCGTAGTGCGGAACGACAACGCACGTCAGCATGATGCGGTATCCGCAAAAACCAGCCGACCTTCGGAGTTCTGCTCACTCCCGGTGAAAAAAGCGAATTGCGCTTCGCTTTCGCTCTTGCAGGAAACAGTTAACTCGAGTACCTGCGGAGGCGTCACGATTTTCTTGAACTTCAGGCGCTTGATTTCGGTTGGAACCGCAGAAAATCCGAAACACGCGTGCACGATGATCACGGCCCAATGCAGCTGGACGATGCCGGGCAAGACGGGCTGGTTCGGAAAATGGCCGCGGAACCAACACAGGTCCTGCCAGCGACAAGATGCGAGGGAAGCGATGATCCGCGTCAGGCAGGGTGATCAACCGGCTATCGAGAGCAAATTCCTGCATGTTGAGTGTTCGCCAGAGAGTTTGAGGTGTTCGAAAATTCAATCGCTGGTCATACCGAATCTTCTTTCATAATGGCGCCTGAACAACCATTCGCCGGCCATCAGAGCAGCAATCAGCAGATACGAAATCATGCCATTGTAAATTGTCCAGATCTCCATGGAGGCGGTTGTTGTCCAGACGGCGATCAGGCCGTTCAATGCGAAAAAAGTGGCCCAGACGGCCGTCAGTCGCGTCAAATACGGGGGAATGTGCGCATGCATCGTGACGCCTCGCGCACGCATGATCCTGAGCAGTAGTGGTTCGTCCTGCCTGAATGAACTGGCGAACACGGCACACAAGACGAAATTTACCAAGGCTGGATAGTACAGCAGCATTCGGGCGCTCCCAACCACCGTCGCAGCGACGGCATATGTGAGCAACAGCACGAGGGCGGGTACCGCGGACGCGCGTTCCTCGGGGCGGACGAAACCAAAGCGGATCAACAGCAGGACAGCCAGCGCGAAGCCGAAGAAGCTCGGCGGCAAGACTCTGATTCCGAAATAAATAATGAAAGGGTAAAGCGCGAGAACGACGACGAAAGCAGCGCGGAAAATGATCGACTGGGTCACAGCACCGTCAGTGCATCCAATACGTCCCTGATTGTTCGGACATCTTTGAAGACGTCAGGCGAAATCTTTTTGCCGGTCAGCTCCTTGAGCTGCACTAGCAGATCGACGGCGTCGATGCTGTCGATTTCCAGTTCCTCGTAGAGGTTCGCGTCCAGTGAAATAGCCGACTCGTCCACCTCAAACTGGTCGACGAGAATTTCCTTGATTTTCGTGTACAGAGCTTCACCTTCCATACGAGAATTCTATGACAGTTCGGCGTCGAATAGCGACACCAGCGCGTCGTTTACCTGGTATCTTGCGTGCCTCTGGTCGATATCCCCGCTGGTGAGATTCTCAACCGGGACAGGGGGCAGGATTGCAATGTTAAAGCGCGGCGCCGATGGCGGGATGCGGTACCAGGGAACATGCTTTGCCAGCATTTGCGGCTCGCAGCTGAGCGCAACCGGGAGGATGGTCGCGCGCGCGCGAATGGCGACCTCGGCTGCGCCGAGCTTGAATTTCAACGGCTGGCCGTTCACTTCCCGCGTACCGCTCGGAAAGAGCAGCAGGCTTGCCCCCGACTCGAGGCGCTGCACGCAGGAATCGAGCAGGTCCTCCGGCTCGCGATTGGAAATGTAATTAGCCAGCCGGACCGAGATTCCCAACACCGGATTGCGGGTTACTGCTTCCTTGATGACGCAGTCGACCTGCGGAAACAACGAAATGAGAATGACAACGTCGATCAGGGTCGGGTGAGTGGCAAGTATCAGCTGACCGCCTTGCGGGTCCACGTGCTCCCTGCCTGTGACTCGAATGGAAATCAGTCTGCTCCAGCAGGCGACCCGGACAAATACCGAGAATGCCGCGCTGATCAGCTTTCTCGCGGTAACCTGCCTTTTGCGCGCATTCCGCACAAACACGGATACGAGCGGAAATACGACAAAACCCATGAACAGGCCGATCAGGCCGAAGAATATCCAGAACAGCGTCGTACCGACCCATCGGTATGCGAAATCGAGGTACTTCATGCCTTGCGCTGCTGGAGGCTGCCGTCAGGAACCTGCGATGCGGGCGGCGTTGCGGTAACGATCAAGGCAATTCCATGATGCCCGGGTTACGGTTATTCTACACCACGAAAACCTCGGGATTTCTTGCGCGCGGAGCTCGCCAACCGGCAGGCAAGTGGAGTAAATGCGACTAGCGATTGGAAACTATACGGCTACCTCGGCTGCCGGCATCGGACTGGCTGCGATGCGCGAAGCAATCGAAAAGAGGCGCTCGGGTCTGCGGCGCAACGATCTGGAGGGCTGTGACCTGGACACCTGGATCGGCCGTGTGGACTCTCTGGAGTCCGTGTCGCTGCCGTCTCACCTGGCGCATCTGCACAGTCGCAATAACCAGCTGGCATGGCTGGGCCTGCAGCAGGATGGAATGCTGGATAGCCTTGCCAGGCTCAAAGGACAGCTTGGCGGTGATCGCATCGGCGTGATCATGGGTACCAGCACGTCGAGCATCGGCCGAACCGAGGAGGCGTACACCAGCCTGTTGCCGTCGGAGAGGATGCGTCAGGAGTATTGCCAACCCGAAGTGCATAACCTGCACTCTCCAGGAATCTTCGTTTCTGCGGCGACCGAAATCACCGGGCCCTCGTTGACGATTAGCACGGCCTGTTCGTCGAGCGCCAAGGTCTTCGCGTCGGCATCGCGATGGATCGGGCATGGATTGATCGATGCGGTACTCGTTGGCGGTATCGACAGTTTGTGCATGAGCATTTTGTATGGTTTTAATTCGCTCGAACTCGTATCCGGGGATCTTTGCCGTCCTTTCGACGAGCGGCGCGACGGCATCAATATTGGTGAAGGCTGTGGCTACGCGATACTGGCGCGCGAGGACCTGATTGCAGGTGCCGAGTTCGCATTACTGGGATACGGGGAAAGCGCAGATGCATATCACATGTCTCATCCGCACCCGGAGGGCAAAGGTGCCGTCATCGCGATCGACAAGGCGCTCGAGCGATCGCAGCTTGGCGCAGACGATATCGATTATGTGAACCTGCACGGCACCGCGAGCCAGGCCAATGACCGCATCGAAGCGCACGCGTTAGCGCAGAGATTCTCCGAACGCACACTCGCGAGCTCTACAATAGCCTGGACTGGTCACGCGCTTGGCGCTGCCGGAATCCTCGAGGCAGTCATTACGCTCGAGGCAATGCGACACGATTCGATTCCGGGCACGCTCAACTGCGAGCAACCGGATCCGGATTTCGAATTCAGCGTGCTCACGGATAATGTGGCCAGGCCCGTGCGCAATGCGATGAGCAATTCATTTGGCTTCGGCGGCAATAACGCCACGCTGATATTCGGGCAGATCAATGACTGAAGTAGACATCACAGGTATTGGCGTCTGGAGTGAACACTTCTCGAATTGGGACGAATTTTGCGCCCTGCTGGCCGGCGGTGCCGCCAAAGAGAGCGCTGCATTGAAGCCCGAACTGATTCCTGCGAAGGAGCGGCGTCGTGCGCCGCTGGCCGTCAAGATGGCCGTCGAGGTCATGGACCAGGCATGCCGGATGGCAGCTGTCGAACCATCCGAGGTCGCGACGGTGTTCGCCTCCGGGTTGGGTGATATGCAGATCACGGATTACATGTGCCGTACTCTGGCATCTACGCCGCGAATGGTGTCGCCGACCAAGTTCCACAATTCCGTCCACAATGCGTCAACGGGATACTGGTCCATTGCTACGCACTCCCACAGTCCGGCCAACGCGGTTTCGGGATATTCGCACTCTGCAGCTGTGGCGATTCTCGAAGGCGCCGTTCAGGCGGTTGAAGAGGG
>CAMYMP010000044.1 GCA_947259435.1 uncultured Woeseiaceae bacterium | reverse complement strand
TGGATACTGAATCGGGTGCACCAGTTCGATCTTCAGCAAACTGAAGATTCGGTTGTCGCAATTCTCATAGAACTCAGAAAGACTTTTAATGAGGCCCGGCGAACCTTCGAGCAACGATCTGCAGTCGATTCCGAAGAGTCATAGCGGATACATCGCATCCTTCGCGCGATAGCGAAGTTTGCCCTGCTCGATGGCGATCACCGCTTTCGCGAGCAACGTAAAAATAAGGACGCCGAACGCCCATATGGCCGCGGCAACGGCGAGTTCGACGCTCGTCGGCCAGTACTCGAAAATCTCACCCAACGGTGTCGGTACAAACCCCGGAATAACGAGTCCCATACCTTTCTCGATCCAGATACCGATAAACGTCAGCACGCAGGCAATATTCAGCGTCAGTGTTTTTTGCCGCAAGGGATGAATCATCAGGATCACGACGGCCATCAAATTGAGTGCCAGCGCAAACCAGATCCAAGCTTTCAGCGAATAGAATCCGCCGAGGCCGAAGAAAAGGTAGTGAATCGACGCCGCGTGAGCCCCTTCGTTGTAGAAATCCGTGAATAACTCTGCGCCGACAAAAAACAGGCTGATTTGCAATGCGAATGTCATGATGAGCGCGAGCAGGTCGATTACGCTTTGACTTACTTGGTACGAAGTCACTTTGCGCACTATCTGCAGCGTGATGATGATCAGAGCGGGACCGGAAGCAAATGCCGATGCTATGAATCGTGGGCCCAGCAAAGCCGTATGCCAAAACGGTCGCGCAGGGTTCGCGGAAAACAGAAACGCGGTAACAGTGTGGATAGAGATCGCCCAGAACATGGCGATGACCACAAATGGAAAATACAGGCGGAAGTTGGGTTCTTTGCTTCGGTAGTGACTGTAAAGTACATAGAACGGAATCGCCAGGTTCAACAGAAAGTATACGCTGAGTACGAGAACATCCCACGCGAGCAGCGATACCGGCCAGTGGAAACAGCCGATCCGGCCTACCCAGGTCCGCGATAACGAACAGGATTGCCATCGTCACTGCCGCTACCTCCATGCCCTCACCG
Source organism: uncultured Woeseiaceae bacterium (assembly GCA_947259435.1). The sequence continues at coordinate 1,226 of CAMYMP010000044.1, read as the reverse complement.
CCCAGCACGACGTCTTTTATGTCCTTTCGATCGAAGATATAGGCAGGGATGACCAGCAGCACGGCCGCCGCCGCGATGCCGACTAAGAAGGCAAAATTGGAGATATAAAAACCCCAGGACACCTGGTCGCTCATGCCCGTAACTACGAGGCCCTCCGTAAGCTGCTGCGAGTAGCGCCCGGCGCCGAAGAGGATGACGAGGCTAAGTACGGCCAGCCATATCCAGTACTCGCGCGGGCCACGGAACATTTCGCGGATGCCATCGAATATGAAACGAATCACGGCCATCGTTATGGATCAGTCACTGTAATACCAAAATTTGGGCTCGGTGCCGAGGTCTTCTTTCAGGCGAAATACCTGCTTGTTCGCCAGCACATAGCGGATCTCGCTATCCGGATCCAGCAGGTTGCCGAATATACGGGCGCCCGTCGGGCAGGCTTCCATGCAGGCAGGTTGCTGTCCTTTTCTCGTGCGATGAATGCAGAAATGACATTTCTCGACGACGCCGCGGGGGCGCGGGCGATTACCGAGATAGTGCGTATTCGTATTCATTTCTTCCGCCGGAATCTCGGGCACGGTCCAGTTGAAATGTCGCGCCCAGTAGGGGCAAGCCGCCATGCAATAGCGGCAACCGATGCACCAATCGTAGTCTACGACGACGATACCGTCAGGTTCCATCCAGGTCGCCTCGACAGGGCAGGCTTTTACACAGGGTGGGTCATCGCACTGCATGCATTGAACCGGCAGATAGTGTTTGCCTTCCACCGGAACGGTCTCCGGTTCATAGTAATGATCTGAATGCTCGAGGTTGAAATCACCCTGATCCAGCTCCAGTACACGGATGTACTGCATCTGAGAGTCGCGACCGAGATTGTTTTCTTTGACGCAGGCGTACACACAATCACGGTAGCCCTTGCAGCGCGAAATGTTGATGGCGTAGCCGTAAACGACGCCTGGCTGCGGTGGCGTGTTCTGACATTCGATCTCCACGTCGTATCGTGCCTGCGCCTTACGCTCGATCCTCTCGAGCGCTGCCTCGATTTCCTCGGACGACATTCTGCGATAGTCCTTCTGGAAGAAGTCGGCGAAAGCATCCTGGAATGTCTGGCCGCCCCAGGCGGGCTGCGCAACGGCGGCGGCGGTACCCATGCCGATGCCGCGCAGGAAATTTCTGCGGGCCTGGTCGAACTTGCCGCCGTCCTTTCCGGAGCCAGTTTCATTACTCAT
>CAMYMP010000043.1 GCA_947259435.1 uncultured Woeseiaceae bacterium | reverse complement strand
CCGTCCGGACGGTCACGCGAACAGACAATGTGATAGACAAGGTCGCTCTCGTCATCGACCAGCATCTGCTGCGTTGCGACCGACTGCGGTGTGTAGCCCGGCATGATGTCGTCATGATGAAACTTGACCACCTGACCGGTGCCGCCCAGCTCATTCGTGTGCTTGCCATCCCAGATCGCAAGCAGAATGTGACAATGCGCGCACAGAAACACGCCCAGCTGCGCATATTGCCGCGTGCGCTGCAGTCCGGCGGTCGAAATTCCCTCATCGGTATTACCGCGCGCGAGCGGCAGTTCGTAATAGTCGGTCGCACGTTCGCATAGCGTATCGAAGTACAGCTTCGATTCCGCCGACGCGAAATCGTCGCGATAAACGCGTTTTTGCATCGGCAGAACGACGACCAGCTCGATGCCCCGTTCCAGAGCCACTTCGGCCACCAGCTGGTCTGCACCCTGGGCCAGTGCCGACATCACCTGCAGGCGCCGTTCCCCATAGTCTTGCTGCAGATTCCGGAACAGCTGTCCGACCCGCTCGCGAATAGCGGGAACCTCGGCTGGTACGAGATCGCGGTGCCCGGTGACGGCGACCACCAGCGGAATTGCAAACGAGCCCTGGTCCGAATCGATCATGATCGACAGCGTCGTTCTTTCTTACTCATTGGGAATGCAGACTATCGCAAAAAAAGGGCCCGCAAGGGCCCTTTAGATCTTTCTGCTTGCCGGCGAGCGCCGACATTACAGCCCGTTGAAACCGTCATCGGGGATCGACGGGAAAAACAAGTTGGTGTACACGTTGTCGATTACGATCATGCGCACCTGGGCTTCGCCGATTCGATTCGCCGGATCCTCACCCGCAAGCGTAAAAGACGAGACAACGGACTGCAGATTGCCGAACTGGCTCGAAAAACCTTGGCAAGTCTGGTTGCGCGAACTCTGCTTGGGTTCTTTGGTTGCGTCGATGCACTTGTCGAGCTTGTCGAGCGTGTTGGTGAGCTGCTGGTTGAAATCCATGCATTGGCCATCCGACAGTGGCTTCGATGCCTGCATATCGGCCGCTTGGCAGGCGAGTTCGTTGACCGACTGCTCGAGGTCGTCGAACAGCGACAGCAGCAACTTGGCAAAGACGGCGTCATCGTTCAGCGTCACGATATCGGTCAGCGGATCGAAGGTGTCCGGGGTGAAGCCGAGGTCAAAGGGAATAAGCGACCAGCGATCGCCGCTGCCACGGCTGCTGCCGCAGCCGCTGTTGATCAGCAAGACTTCGTGGTCCGGACTGCCCCCAATGTAGTCTCGGCCGATGCTCTGGAAGTCTTCCGAGACCTTGACCGCGACGTCGTATCCCTGATCCTCCGGCTCGGGCCCGGTTCGGAAAATCAGGTCGAATGCCGGCGTATTGTCTGGCGGTGTCATCTCCGGGCAGCCGCGCTCGTACCCGGTTAGGGCCCCCACTTCGACCTCGATCTCGAAGACGCCCTGAAACGTGGCGTCGGTTACACCGAAGAACGCATCGAAGAAATAGCCTTTTTCCTCCTGCGCCTGGTAGTGGTTCGAGATCCACATGTCGGGGAGCAGGCCATCGAATGGCTCAGTCACCTCGAGCGGCAACAGCGGAGTGACATTGAGCAATTGTGCCGCCGGATGATCGCCCGAGACCTTGCGATCGATGATGATGTCGCTGGGATCAAGGCCTAGACCGCCGTCGAAGACCGAATCGAAGCAAAAATCAGGGTTGTACCGGCAGTCAGGAATGCCTTCGATCTGGAAGAGGATCATGTCGCCGATCGCTTGGACGCCGGACAGTGTCGCCGCTGGAGCTCCACCCTGGTCATTGACGATCGTGCAGCTGCCGGCACAGGCTCCGAGCTCGATAATCTCGCCCGGCGCAATTGTCGGACCGAGCACTGAAAACATTCCCAACGTTGGATCATTAGTCGAGAGCGTCAGGTCACCAGCGCCGTCGGGCACATTCTCGAGCGAATCAAACGCGCCCGTTCCGTCAAATACCGGCCGCAGTGCGAGTACCTGGCAGTACTGGTTGTCCGTCACGTAAGTGAATCCCGATTTCGGGCTGGACTGTATGCCGTACATCGCATCATCGGAGTTGCACATAGAACTCGCCGGATCGCGCTCGGCCACAATATCGAATACCGCGCGAGCATCAGGCGTGCCATCAGTCTCGGCCATGAGTATGCGATCTTTCGTCGTCGTCACGAGGACGTAGTTCTCGATAGCCAGCGTCACAGGATTGACAACCTGCAGCAATGCCGTGCTGAGCAGCTGTTCGTTACCAACCAGGCCCCAGTTTTGCTTGCCACTCGCGATCACGCTGCTGTCCTGGGAAGCGTTATCGGCAAAAAACACGGCAGTCTTGCGTTCCTCAAGGCCAAGAACGCCTTTGCCGGGAGCAAATGACGCAGCGGCGTCGCCGTCGATCGACTTGAGCTCGATCAACAATGGTTTGTCTGCCGCCCAGAGCGTCGCACAGTAACCTCCCAGTCGGTCACCCGACGGGCATGGGTCGGCGATCGGTACCGGCTCGATCTTGAACAGGTTATGCGTCTTGCCGCGATTTTGTCCCGCGAGCCAGATGTTGCCACTGAGATCGACGGTCAGGCCCGTGCATTTTTTTAGGCCAAGAACCGGATCTTTACAATCCACAAGAATCGACGAGCCTCCAGTCCCACCGCCGGGTGGCCAGTTGCGAACGACGTTGTCATCGAGGCAAAAAATGCCGCGCGTAGCCGTGAGTTTGCAGGCTATGAACTCGGCGCCCGCCTCGTTGAGCAGTACGGAAAAGTCGGGCGCAGTTGGATCGTCAAAGTTCATCTCGAGGACGGCCGTCTGATCGAAAGCTTCGACGCGATCCAAAATCTGTATTGCGGGCGCCTGGCCAAAGGCGGTACCGGCAAAGAGCATCCCGGATGCGAGCATCGGCAGCACGATCCGCCTGATCGAAGTTATTCTCATTGACTGCCCCCCCCCCTTAGAGCTGGTTCTTAAATTATTGTCATATTTTGTTGTTATCTAAATAGCATAGTGGTTCCCGATCGTAATTCCTATTCAACATAATCAGTTACCTGCCGGTATTTGAGGGCTTCCGTCGGCCGATTCCAGGCTGTGTACATGTCGGCAAGGCGTTGCCGGTTCTGTTCAGCAATACCCGGAATCGGTGCCTGGGACAGAGGCTCGATGCTGCCTAGCAACAACGATTCGGCCTCTGCATAAGCACCGAGGCGCGTCAACGCGGCACCCTCAACCGTCGCGGCCGCGGCGATACGCCAGTGATCCTCGGGTAGATTTTCCGCCAGAATTCCGCGAGCCTGTTTCGCGACATCGCGGGCCTCGCTGAAGCGCTCGGTTGCGAGTAACAGGTTGGCCTTGGCCGTTAGGCTGCTCGCGAGTTGTGGGTGCGAATCGCCGAGCGCTTTGCGGCGAATCGCGACCGCCTCATCAAGCAGTTGCGCCGCCTCACCATACTCGCCCTCCTGAACGAGCCAGTAGCCCAGGCCGGTTGCATTACTCGCAACCCGCGGATGCTCGGCCCCGAGCACTTCCCGATACATCGTCAGCGCCTCCCGCGCCAATGCGATGGCTTCGCGCTTGTCGCCCGCGTCGTAGACGGCAAAGGAGAGATTGCCCAGGATTAGTGCGATGTCCGGATGCGCGCCGCTCACCACCTGCCGCATCATCGCGAGGGCCTCGCGATAGTTCGCGGTTGCCGCCGGTAAGTCGCCCTTCATCTCGAGCACGTAGGCGAGGTTATTCAGCCCCATCGCGATTTCAGGATGCACGTCACCGTGCAACGTCCGCTTCATGGCCAGTGCCTCGCGCGACAGCGCTTCGGCCTCCTCAAGATTTCCGGAATCCCTGAGCACCCAGTACAGATTATTGATTGCTTCCGCCAGCGCCGGGTGAACATCGCCGTGCAGCTCTCTGCGCATGTCGACAGCAGCACGCAGTTCTGTTGCTGCGCGCTCATAATCTCCCTCGTCAAAGTAGTTCAGGCCGAGATCTTCGAGACTCTCGGCAATATCCGGATGTGCACCGCCGTGAAGAGATCGCCTTATTTCGAGCGATTGACGAATCAGTTCGCCTGCCACTTTGTAATTGCCTTTTCGCGTAAGGACGTCGGCTAACTTGCTCAACGTGTCGGCAACTTCGGCATGCGACTCGCCGTAAAGCGCTTTCTGGGTCTGCAGTGCTTCCCGCAGATTTGCTTCAGCCACTTCGTAGTCGGCCTTGAGCATCAGCACCTCGCCGAGGTGACTTTTGCTGCGAGCCACGCTCTCGTGTTGCTCGCCGAGGATGCTCCTGCGGCGTTGCAAGGCCTTGTCAACAAGTGACGCGGCGGGATCATAAAGGCCGAGACTAGTGTATACGGTGCCCATGGTGTCCATCAGCGTGGCCTGTGTTTCAGGCTGGTCGGCCAGTTCAGTCTCGATGCGAGAGGCACCTTTGTCGAGGATTTCGCGGGCTGTGATCGAATTGCCCAGCGATTCGCTGGGATCCGATACCGAGAACAGATCGACCATGAATTCTGTCGTTCGCTTTGCTGTTTCTGCTTCGACCTCTGCGCGCGCCCGCGCCTGGTTTGCGAGGTCACGTTGCTCGGTAGCGAAGTAGGCGGAGGTGGCCGCAACCATACTCAGCACAGCGAGCGCGGCGACAACACCTCTTTTCAGCCGTTGAAATCGTTTCGCTTTGGCGAAGGAGGCATTGATAAAGCCGTTTTCGGCATCGGTGAGCTGCAGGTCCTGTTCGAGCAGTGACTCCGCTTCAACCAGCGGCTTGCCGGAAGGCAACAGCAGGTCCGACGGCCTGTCCTCGGCTACCCAGCGCGCGGTCGCGGCCGTGATGCGGCTACGGATCCTCAGGTTCTCGCGGTTTTGTGCGACCCACTCATTCACCCTGGGCCAATGCCAGAGCAACGCTTCGTGAGCGACGGTAACAACGGCGCTGCCGTCGTCCGCCAGTTCCGTCACGAACAGTCGGTTTTCTACAAAAGCCTCGATGAACTCCCGGCTCTTTCCCTTTGTGGCTTCCGACCAGAGCGCACGCTTTCGCCCAATCTGTTCGTAACCGTCGCGCTCGATGCTGACCAGGGCGTTTAATACTTTTGGCAACTCCGCCTCGACGTCGTCGGGCAAGTCCTTGAACACGGTTTCCGCGCGTTGCGCGAGCGAACCCTCGACGCCGCCGAGCTCGCGATAGGCCGCCAGGGTGAGCATGCCATCTTCGGTACGCCGCTGGTAAAGCTCCTCAAGCGTAAACTGCAGCAGTGGCAGTACTTCGGGGTGTTCTGCTGCGGCGTCGCGCAACATGTCATCGAGGCGTTCGCTGCTGGACGGGTCTTCCTCGAAGCGCAGGCCGGCCGCTCGGGTCGGCAGGCGGATCATCTGGCCCATCTCGCTTGCGGTGGGCGGCAACAAATCGTATTGGCCGTCGCCCTCCTTGAGAGCAACGAGTTTTGGCAGTTTGCCAACGGCTTGATAAAAGTCGCTGCGCAGGGTGCCGATGACCCAGACACGACCACAGCGTGCCAACGCATCGAGGACATCGACAAACGCTTCGCGATCTTTCTGCCCTACTTCTTCCTGCGTGTACATCTCCTCCATCTGGTCGACAAGCAGGGCAAGCCGCGCGTTGGCGCTTTTGCCGTTCGCCAGTTTCTCGCGCGACAGAGCTCCCTTGATCATCGATGTTGCTGCCTGCGGCGATTCCCGCAGCACCTGCGCCAGTTCATCAGGCCCTTCATTGTTTTCATCGAGCGACGGAAGTGCGGTCTCACGCAGTAACGCTCTTGCAAGACCGGTAAATAAGTCGCCACGCACATCGGTTGGTCGGTATACGGCGCGACGCCATACGTCGACGCCCTCAATGACGCCCGGCCTCAAGAACCAGGACAAACGATCGACCGTCAGCCTCCTGATCCCGCAAAGCCTGCAGGATGTCCGACACGGCCCTGGTGCGTCCAAAGAAAACCGGTGCGTGCTCGAAGTGGAACGCTTCCAGGCCTCGGAATGGAGAACCCTGCTTCCATACGGCGCGCGCTTCGGATGTGGACGAGATGCTGGACGGAATCTCGCGGTCGATCAGACGATGAAGATGATTCTCCAACAAATTCTCGAAATCGCTGGGAGCCTCGAACGCATGAAATGCTGCGACCAGCGTGCCTTCCGCTTTGTCGTGAAACCACTTGTCGACAAACTCGTCGAGTTTCTTCTTCTGCGACAGTCGCTCCAGGAGTTCTTTTTCATCATCCAGCCGGACCGACGGCGGCGCGGTTTTGCGATAGACGAGTAAGTCCGGCTTGCCGTTCTTGCGAAAGCCCTCGATAGCCTCCTCGAATTCGTATTCGGTACCGGACTCGTATCGCGAGCCGTCCGGCCGGACAAATTCCTTAGGCAGTTTGGTTCCGAGACGTGACCAGAGAATTGCGACAACCACATCCGTGTCCGAAGGCTTGACGATCTGGTGCTGAAATGTCGAGGTCGCCACGAGCGGCTCGTGTTCCCACAGCACGGGCTCGAGCACGACCTTGCCGATGTACTCGCTCTGCAGGCGCTCGATGACGCGGTTGGCAATTGCTCGTTCTTCGAATACGTCGCCGGGCGAGGAAATGAAGAATCGCAGTGTCTTCAACGTTCTACCTTATTGTTTTTTCACATTTTAGTTGAACGCCGCCCCAATAGATATTGATTAGCGGGAGTCGCCAGCTCTGCGTTAGTGCGCCTCCGGCGTGTGACGGCGGCTCACGCCTCGGGTGAACTGCCGACACCTTTTGCTCTCAGAGAATGATGCGACTGCCCGTAAGCCCGAGAAACACTTTACTCGGCGTCAACTGTGGCAGCAGCAGCTTCTGCGTGGCCAACGCGGCGCGGCCCACCATATCTGCCGAGTACCGGAGCGGATCTTTCGGCGACGCAAGACGCGCCATGGTGGCCTGGTAGACACTTTCCTTGGCCGCCGCCAGCAGAGGGCTGGCAACAGCGCTTTCGCCGGCAACCAGCCAGGTCGTGATGTCGCCGAAGGAGATCAGCATTGGCATAGGCGCTGCCCGGAATGGTCTCAGTCGTCGATCGCCCAGCATACGTGCGATGTTGTCTCCTGCAACTTCGCCCATATCCATCGCGTAGTAGGCCTGCTTGCGGACCGGCTCGGGTAAAGCCGCGCAATCTCCTGCAACGAAAATATTGTCGGCGTAACGACTTTTCAGCGTGCCGTCCACAGGCAGCCACTGATCGCGAGAGTCGTTGAGTCCGGTGTCGCGCAGAAAATCGGGTAAGGTCATACCGGCAGCCCAGACACACAGATCTGCGGTCAATTTTTCGCCACTGCCAAGCGTTACGCTTCGCGCATCGACGCGCCTGATAGCGGCGTCCGTGTGCAGCTTTATCCCATAAGGCGCGAAACGCAACGCGGCATCGGTGGCCAGACCTTGAGTTTGTTGTTTGAGGATGCGCGACGCGAGCTCTACAACATGAATGTTAAATTCCGCGCCCTGTCCGCGTCGGCGCAAAATTTCTCCCAGCGCTTCGACCCCCGACACCCCGCCACCGACGATCACGACCGAGGCGCGCCGCTGGCGTCGGGCAAGCTTGTCGAGCCGGCTTGCGATACGCACGGCGTCGTCAACCAGACGTAACTCCAGAGCGTGTTTATCCGCACCGTCGATGCCGAACGTTGTCCTCTCGCTGCCGGCAGCGATCAGACAGGCATCATAGGGCAGCACCAGCCCGCCCTCGGTAAACACCGTGCTGCTGTCACGCTCGATGCGGGTGACAAGATCGTGTACGAAGCTGTGCCCGTAACGGTTGACGCACTCCGCGCGCGGCAGCGTCACGCCCGCACGATCTTTCACGCCCGACAGTATTTCGTGGATGTTGGGCGTCCATTCGAAGTCGGCGCGCGCATCGACCACGGTGACATCGTGATCGCAGGACAGGCGGGATGCTGCGACAAGGCCGGCGAAGTTACCGCCGATAATTACGATGCGTGGTCTTGATGGAGACATGGCGGGCTGGGCTCAATTCGGTGGTTTTGTGAACATGGCGCGCGAGTATAGCCGGAAAACCGTTCGGCCCACCTGGTGCCCGTTATGATCTTTCGAACCGCGTGGCCGCGGCGAGCGAGGCTCGCCGCGTCACGGTTCGGAGGAGCCTGTTTACTCCTCGGTTTCTTCCGCCATACGCCTGCTTGTCGCCAGATAACTGCGCGACGAATCACAGTCGAGCTTGCCAGCAAAGAGCTCATTGGCTTTTTGCCAGCCGGCCTCATTCATTTGATCCCAATCCGCTCCGAGGTTCTCGAGATTCTGGTGAGCGGTCACCCACTTGAAGTCGAAATCCTCGCCGCCGCCGCCGAATGAAGGAAAAAACACCCACATGCCGGCTGTCGAGCCGTTATCGCCTCTGTATTTGCCCCACTCGATCAGCGACAAGTACAGGTCGTCGAATGTCGTACCACCCGTCGGATTACAGTCTGAAAACGAAACGACGATATTGGACGGATTGTCGCGCTTGGGTGGTTTCTTCATCTGCAGGACGGAATAAGCAGCGTGCGTATCGCAGCTCCA
>CAMYMP010000042.1 GCA_947259435.1 uncultured Woeseiaceae bacterium | reverse complement strand
CTCACGAGGTAGGCCCCGCGGATACCGCGTATGTGGCCTTCCTGTTGCAGCGGCTTGCCTACACGGAAGACGTCGAGTTGCTCCGACGAAATGAGGGTAATCTGTTTCTCGATCCCCAGACAAAAAACCGTGTTTGCCTTGAGGGATTCGCAGGGCTCAGCCCGGTCCGTTATCCGCGAGTACAGCGTGAAATACGCGAGTCCGGTCTGCTCGTCGAGTTCGGTCCACTTGTATGCATCCACCAGGTTGCTGGTATTCGTTTGTGCGACCCTCGGTGTGCCGGCCGGAAGAATGTTCTGCAAGCCATCGACCAGTTCGATGTTCATGCTTTGCTCGCTAAGATTCAGCAGCTCGCATTGCCGCGCAAAGCCGTACGTGTCACTGCTTACCCAGCTGTAACGGAACGCTAACTGCAGGTCATGGTTGATCTCCTCAAAGAGGAGCTTGTTGCCCAGTACATGCTTGTACAAATGGCGGCTTATTGTGTCGCGCCCGTCATGCTCCCGGTTGAAAGGCTCCCAATTACGCTGCTCTCCGCCAGCGTTGACCCGCAGCAAGGTCTTGCTCCCGGTATGGGCACTACTATCGTGGATCTTGTCGACTGTGATGTAGGGGAACAGCGCCGTTTCCGGGGATACACGGCCCGCGGTCAGGCCTCCCGTAGACGAGACGAATAGCCAGTGATCGACGTTGGAAATTACGCTGATGAAAAACGGCGCCATTTTGTCGACGTTGCGGATTGCGTAATAACGCTCCTCGCCAACGTCGATGAATTCGCCGCTCACCTTGCCGTCTTCCGCAGCGGCAGAACGCGCGACCATTATACTGTCCGCCACGCTACTCATCGAGCACCAGCGAGCCGAACAGGCCGGCATCTATGTAGCCGCGGTCTTTCGGTCCGGAGAGAACGACTTCCGAGCCGATAAAATTCTCACGCAGCTCGCTGCCGTCGTTGTCGCAGTAGGCGACCATGAGTCCCATAACTTTGCCCGCCGAAAGTTTGATCGGCACGTTGTTGTCGGAACCATCAACGTAGTTGTCAGTGTATATGTCGATAGCAAGCTCCCAGATGATCTTATTGCCTTCTTGTTTCCAGTTACTTTCCACGTGATGAGAATAGTTGTGCGGTTTCTCGTCCGTACCTATGTCTATGGCCTGGTTGTCCAACGACATGTGATAAGCAAACGCATTGTGGTTGAACTGGTGTTCACCGCCCGAAAAATCCTCGTCGAGGAATATCTCCCAGCAATCGTCGTCCCAGTACTGGACCAGCGGATCGCGGTGCGTATCGATCAGGATGTCGTCAACGAATTCACCCAGGATGTAAATCTTGTGCTCAGTCCAGACGACTTTATAACGTCCCTCGAAATCGTCACTGGAGTATTCAGGTCCCAGCCAGCGCTCGGTGAGTTCCTGCCAGCGGGCCTGCGCCCAGATTGCGTCGTCGGCAACGCCGTCCACGACCGGGGCGACCTGCGCCCTCGGGGCACGGTATTCCGTGCGGCCCTCGTAGTGAGCGGCATCCGGCAAAGCCGGTGCTGCAGCCAATGCAAGAAGGATCGTCGCGGTCCCCAGCCGCAGACTGCCTGCTTGTTCGATCATGTCGTTCCCCGTGCCAGCGCGGTCGATGTTGCGTAACTGACTGTTTCTAATTGTTCTCAGGCGAGCGAAGCCATACCGTTAAAACTATAAAAAACAAATACTTATGATTTTATTAAGCGAGCGCTATCGTCCCGAGAAACCTTATTCTATTTGTAATTGACAGCGCTGTCATCAATAATTATAGCAGAGGCTGGCGGCATCAGTAGCCCTAATATCGGGCTTCCGGCTCGCTTTGGCTGCCGATCGATTGCCGGCGTCAAAACCATAATTTCCACGTGCGCCGACTGGCGTCCGGAGGGGCAAGAACAATGATTAAGAAAACACTGAGTTCCGTGGTCGTGGCCGTGTGTTGCTTGGCAATTAGTGCCTGTGAGTCCGAACAGACGGAGGCCGACAACGCCGAGACCGACCTCGTCTGGGCCATCAATGTCGGCGGCCCTGCGTACGAAGGCATCGACGGCACCCGCTATGCCGCAGAAGCCTCAGTCTCCGGTGGTGTTGTCGGCCAGATGGAGACGGTGAAGGGATCGCAGGACGCGCTTCTCTACAAGAGCTACCGCGTCGGGGATATTGAAGTCGCGCACCCGATAGAAAATGGTACGTACGACGTCACGTTTCACTTTTCGGAGCCCGACGATATCGGGGCGCACGAGCGGGTGTTCGACGCCTTCGCTGAGGGAGAGCGTGTGATCGACGACCTCGACGTGATGCTGTTCCGTGATGGCAAGGTGATTTCGGCATTGACGGTAACGGCGCCCAATGTCGAAGTCGCTGATGGCGAACTGAATATCGACTTCGAAGCGTCCGCCGGCGAACCGACGCTCAGTGCGCTCGCCGTGCGTGACAAGAATCGGCCGGCCGGCGATTGGGAACTCGTCTGGAGCGACGAGTTCGATGGACCCATACTGGACGACACGAAGTGGAGCCCGAACATCTGGCCGCCGCGCAAGGTCAACGACGAGGACCAGGCTTACACCGGGCGCGAGAAAAACCTCCGCATTGAAGACGGCATTCTCGTTATCGAGGCGCACAAGGAGGACTACGAAGGCGCAGAGTACACATCGGGCCGCGTGCACTCCGAAGGCAAAGGCGATTTCCTCAACGGCCGCTTCGAGGTTCGCGCGAAGTTACCTCGCGGGCAGGGTACCTGGGCCGCGATCTGGATGCTGCCGAGCGACCCGTACAAGTATTCAACAACATGTGAGCCAGGCGAAGACTGGCAGGGCAGCACGACCTGCGACGCCTGGCCCAACTCGGGCGAGATCGACATCATGGAGCACGTCGGCTACCAGATGGGCCACGTGCACGGTACCGTCCATAACGAGGCCTATTACTGGCTGAAGTGGGAGCAGCGCAAAGGCCGCATCTTGCTGGATGACCTGGACGAAGAGTTTCACGTCTATGCCCTCGAATGGACGCCCGAGCGAATCGATATCTTCGTCGACGACTCGCATTACTTTACGTACGTCAATGAAGGCACGGGCTGGAACGTGTGGCCGTATGACCACCCATACAACCTGATCCTCAACGTCGCGGTCGGCGGCGCCTGGGGCAGAGCCGGCGGCGGCATCGACGAATCGATATTTCCGCAGCGAATGCTCGTCGACTACGCGCGCATATACAAACGCAAAGATTAGAATGTCGGGCGGCGAGCGGCGTACTCGTCTCCCTCATGGCTCGCTGCGCTGCGCTTTACTTCGGTCAACAAGCACGCCACTCGCTGCCAGCACCCTGGTCATTGGCGCCACAGTCGGATGTTCGGTACGGCTGACTGGTAGTTCGAGCGAAACGGATTGATATCGATGCCGCCGCGGCGTTGATAGCGTGCGTACACCAAAAGTCGTTCCGGTCGGCAGCGCTCAAGGATCTCCACGAACATTCGCTCGACACAGGCTTCGTGAAAATCGTGGTGCTGGCGGTACGAGACGATGTAGCGCAGCAGCCCGGCTCGATCGATACGTGGTCCTTCGTAGGAAAAAACGACACTGCCCATGTCCGGCTGGTTCGTGACCGGGCATAGACTGCGCAGCAGATGCGAGTAAATGGTCTCTGATACGACGTCGCCTGCGTCGGCACGCAGCAATTCCGGATCGACCTCGAAGGTCGAACAACTCGCGGCAATTGTGTCGATGCAATCACCTGGAAGCTGTGCGATGACGGCGCCATCCATCGTCGATAGACGCTGCAGCCGAATGTCGATCCCGGTACCGGCGCAAGCGGAAAGGTCGCGTGATACCGCCGCCGCAACGCTGGCATCTGCGCCAAACTGCGTCATCGCGAATGAACCGAGGTAAAGCTTCAGGGACTTGGACTCGACAATATTCGGTGATGTTGCCGGAATCGAGATCTCGGCCGTCGCGACTTGCGGCACTCCTGCTTTATCGAGCCAGGTGAGTTCCCACGCATTCCAGATGTCGGTCCCATGAAATGGCAGATCGTCGCCAAGCCCAAGGGCTGCGCGGCTGTCACTACGCGCGATCGCACACAGCAACTCGGGCGAGTACTGTTCAGGGTAGGCCGTTACCCGGCCCAGTGGTATTTCAGCGGTCATTTCAGCGGTAATTTGTGCCGGTGCGGTCAGAGTTTACGCGTTTCCTCAGGTACAATACCGGCCTTTTTTGCACGATGGAAAGCCCCATATCCAGCCCATGAGCCCTTCCAACAACAACCATGCCGACCGCGGGTACATCATCCCGATCGGTGGTGCCGAAGAAAAATTCCACAACCCTGAAATACTCGACCGTTTCGTCAATATCTGCGGCGGCAAGGACGCCCGTATCGGCATCATTCCAACGGCTTCGGAGTTGGACGATACCGGCCGTAATTACGAGAAGCTGTTTCGCAAAATCGGTATCAAACATGCCAAGGTGTTGCCGTTCGAATCACGTGAAGACTGCGAGACGACCGAATATCTCGAGTACATCGAGAAGTCGGATGGTGTCTTTCTGACGGGCGGAAATCAGCTGCGTTTGTCGACGACGGTCGGCGGCACAGCCGTGGCGCAGTTGATCCGCCGCCGCAATGCCGCCGGCATGCACGTTGCGGGCACATCGGCAGGCGCTGCCTTCATGCCCGAACATATGATCGCAGGCGGCCACGAAGGCAGCACGCCGAGCCCGGACATGGTCACGATGGCGCCGGGCCTCGGATTGACGAACAAGTTCATCATCGATCAGCATTTTCGGGAGCGCGATCGTATGGGCCGTCTTTTGACTGCGCTGGCGTACAACCCGTTTGCGGTAGGCGTTGGTCTGGATGAGGATACGGCCGCATTTATCGAGCCCAATGACGATCTCGAGGTCGTCGGCAGCGGCGGAATAACCATTATCGATCCCACGAATCTAAGCTATTCTTCCATGGACAAGGCTCGCCGTGGTGAGCCGGTCAGCCTGATCGGTGTGAGGCTGCACATTCTGGTTGCGGGTGGTCGATTCAAAACAGAGTCGAGAGAGGCCTCGCCAGAATAACGAATGACAGGACAAGAATAATGAAAATCGTCAGCACGAACGTCTACGTGGGGCCTAGCACCTTCGCCCATTTTCGCGTGATTCGGCACATTCTGGATCTTGGTGAGCTCGAGCATTGGCCATCTGTTCGTCTGGGTGACGCGTTCATTGGCCCTCTGCTCGAAACGCTCCCGGGCCTGCATGAACACGGTTGCTCGTACCGGGAAGCCGGCGGTTTCGTTCGCCGGCTCTGGGAAGACGAGGGCACCTGGATGGGCCATGTAATGGAGCACGTCGCGATCGAGCTGCAGAATATCGCCGGATCACCAGTCACGTACGGCCGTACGCGCTCGATTGACGGCCAGCCGGGCCACTACAACATGGTGTTCGAGTACCGCGACGAAGCCGTCGGCCGCGAGGCCAGTGCACTGGCGATGAAATTCCTGTTAAGCCTGCTGCCGGCCGAGCTAAAGGTCGACGGCCGGCCGGCTGCCGACTGGGATTTCGCCGAGGAACGCGACAGGTTCATCCGCTATGCGCAGTCCCGTGCCCTGGGTCCGAGTACGGCGTCGCTGGTCAACGCGGCGGAGGGGCGAGGAATCCCCTGGATTCGTCTGAATCGGCAAAGTCTGGTGCAGTTCGGCCATGGCAAGTACCAGCAGCGCATACAGGCGACGACGACGGGCCGGACCGGCAACATTGCGGTCGAACTCGCCGGCGACAAGGAAGAGACTAACGGCATACTGCGGGATCTCGGGCTCCCCGTGCCCGAACAACGCATCGTGCGTCTGGCGAACGATGCGGTACGGGCGGCAAAGCGTATCGGCTATCCGGTCGTAGTCAAGCCGCTGAGTGGCAATCATGGCCGCGGCGTATCGATCAATCTCAAAACAGACGAAGAGGTCGAGCTTGGTTTCGCCAAGGCGCAGGAGCATGGCCGGACCATTATTATTGAAAGCTACATCGAGGGATTCGATCATCGCTTGTTGGTC
>CAMYMP010000041.1 GCA_947259435.1 uncultured Woeseiaceae bacterium | reverse complement strand
GAGCAGTGGGCTGAGGCGTCAAGAAGTGTGGACTTCTTCGACCTCAAATCGGATGTGGAAGCGCTCCTGCAACTGGCGGGACAGAAGCAGCAGTTTGGTTTTGCTGCCATGACGCATAGCGCGCTGCAGCCCGGTCAGGCGGCCAGCATTTTGCGCAATGGCGAGCAAGTAGGTCTGATGGGTAAACTGCATCCCGAAACGGCGAAACGATTCGAGTTGAAATCGGCCGCCTACGTATTCGAACTCGACGTTGACAAGACGTTCGCAAGTGATGCACCGATTGCCGATCCGATTTCACGCTATCCTGCCATCCGTCGCGACATCGCCGTGTTGGTCGACGAGAACGTATCGGCGAGTGAGCTGCTCGCGTGCGCGGCAAGCGCCGTGCCAGAGCTGGTCCGAGACGTCAGGATTTTTGACGTTTATCAGGGTCCAGGAATAGAAGCAGGGCTAAAAAGCGTCGCAATAGGCTTGATTTTACAGGAAACATCACGCACCCTTACTGACGACGATGCGGACGCCGCTCAAGCCTTAGCAGTACAAAAACTTCAACAAAAATTTGCGGCCGTATTAAGAGACTGATTCAATGGCGCTAACAAAAGCTGACATGGCGGAATCGCTGTTCAACGAACTCGGGCTAAACAAGCGCGAAGCACGTGAACTCGTCGACATGTACTTTGAAGAATTGCGTGCTTCGCTCGCAGTTGGGGAGCAGGTCAAACTTTAACTTTGATCTTCGGGATAAAAAACAAAGACCGGGTAGAAATCCGAAAACCGGAGAAGAGATTCCAATCTCTGCGCGTCGTGTTGTGACGTTCCGGCCGGGACAAAAATTAAAAGCCCGAGTGGAAGCATATGCTGGAACCGGGGAATAACGACGAGCTACCTCCAATTCCTGGCAAGCGCTACTTCACGATTGGTGAAGTAAGCGATCTTTGTGCGGTTAAACCGCACGTGCTGCGTTACTGGGAGCAGGAGTTTCCGCAACTAAAGCCCGTCAAACGGCGGGGGAATCGCCGCTATTACCAGCGCCAGGACGTGCTGATCATCCGTCAGATCCGCAGCCTGCTGTACGACGAGGGCTTCACGATCGGCGGTGCCCGGCAGCGACTGACCGGTGATTCAGCCAAGACTGACGTATCCCAAAGTCAACAGATTATCAAACAGATGCGCACGGAACTTGAACAAGTTCTTAAGATTCTGCGGCGCTGAAAATCAACTTTCTTAAAACCTGGCCGGCAAGTATCATTGCCGCGTCCGCGCATGCGGGCAGCCCGGTCGGGGCGTAGCGCAGCCTGGTAGCGCACCACAATGGGGTTGTGGGGGTCGGAGGTTCAAATCCTCTCGCCCCGACCATTTCAACAACAAAAAAGGTCGTTCTCACAAAGCGGGAACGGCCTTTTTTGTTGTTGAGTCGGGAGGGATATGGAAGCGAACGGAAGGTTTATTCCGAGGGCGACGTAGTCGCCCGACAGGCGTTGCCGCGCAGCGGCACGCCCATCCTCTCGCATTGACGGAACCGAAATCACGGTTCACAAAACGGCCGGCGGCCGCCACGTCAGTTAATCGAGTGGAGTTGTAACCTCGTCAGGCGGGTCGTCGCGCTTCGGGCAGTTTGCGGTCTTCGATACCGAGAAGGATCGGCTGCGCGGTTTCACGGTAGATGTTCACCTTCGCGTTGTACGCGACCCGTGAGAGTCCGTGCTTGTCTTTGATGTGCAGGCGACGAATGTTGAACTGGCCGCCGCCCAGACCACTCAGTTTCGACAGATTTCCCTGGGCGCGTTGCAGAAAGGTTACGGCGTCGAGATGCGCCTGTGTTTCTGCCGGATCGGGATTCTTGGGAACGGCGACGTCGGCAAGGAAGTCGCCCACGAGAATCTGGCCGGGCAAGGCCGCCTCGATCATCCGCGCGAGCTCTATCGTGACGTCGCCAACGATAAAGTCGTGCATCGTCGGGTTGAGGCCTTCCGCCTGATGAAATTCGTAGCAGCTGCCTACATGAAAACAGGCACGCAGGCGCGGGACTGCTTTTGACGCCGATTTACTGCGCGCGATGGCATTGTCCGCCAGCACGATGTGCATGAAATGGTACAGGTTGACGTTTGCTTCGAGGCCGTCGTCGCGGTTCCAGACGTAAAAGCCGTCGCCGCTCGACGATCGAGCGAAATTGATGCCGACGTCCTGCTCGAGGATTTTTGCGTGCGCCGAGTTCAGCGAATAGGCAAGGCTGTTTAGCTGTGTCATCTGCTCGAACGGCGTTAGCAGGCTGAAGCCGACAATGTCGAACAGCGTGACGGCGCGACTCGCGATATAGTTGATGCCGTAGCGGCGGATCATTTTCTCGATGATCTGTGTCTCGACCGGATGACCTGTCAACGGTTCGCGCAGCGCTACGTAAACGGGCTGCACATCGAGCAGGCGAGCGACTTTCTGCATCTGCGTAAAGTTGAGTTGCCGGTCGCCGGATATCAGCTCGGTGATGAAGCGTGGCGACACGCGCGGTGGAAGGTTGTCGG
>CAMYMP010000040.1 GCA_947259435.1 uncultured Woeseiaceae bacterium | reverse complement strand
GTGACCGAATTTGTCGTCCCGAATGCTGTCATTGAAGTTTGCGATTGCGCCGTTGACGATTTCCGGCATCGGGTAGGCGCCGTCCAGGAATGAGTACTGCAGAATATTGTCGTCCAGGTCACCATGATTGGATATACCGGTATCGAGTACCGCGATACCCACGTTCGATGCGCTGTAACCCGCGTTGATCGAACCGGATGCGGGTATATTGGCTGCGCTGCGGGCGGCGGCCGAGGTTGAAGATATTTCGTCGTCAATCGACAGCCAGTCAACGTTGTCCTCGCCAGCGAGTTTCTCCAGCGCGGCTGCCGGTATGCGGATGGCCCGCATGCGAAGGTGCTTGTACTTGCGGGTTACTTCACCACCCAAAGCTGCCACCAGCTCATCATCGAACAGCTCGGGGCGCTGATCGTAGCGAACCACAATCTCGGCAATTCCGGGACCACCGGCAGCGGCAAGCGCGGCGACCGGACCGCTCATCTTGTCGCGCGGCGCTGTTTTTTCGCTCGATTTCGGCGCGTCAGCCGCGGTATCGCTAATACGTGGCGGGCCCACCTGCCCTTTGCTTTGCGCAATAACGGCTTCGCGGTATGTCTGCGGTATCGAGAGGTCGGCCTGCGGAGCTGGCATGACCGTCTGGAACCGCACGTCGGACGCCTGGCTGGCCGTGTCAGTCGCGACCGTCGCCGAAGACACCGTATTGGAATCAACCGTGACGCGCACGGCTTTCGCCACGCGCCAGTCCGTGTCGAGCGCAGCCAGTATCAGGCCAGTCGCTACAGCCATGCCAAGGATTTTTGCTGAAGTTTTCATAAACTGATTTGCCTGTGCCGGTTCTTTCTTCGACTGTTTTTGCAGTATGTTCATCGTCATAGTCTTCGCCTCAGCTCGCACTATTGATACGCGCAGTTGCGTTTCGCTCGTCGGCGTCGGACGAGAACTTATTGAGAGTTCCGGCACGGCGGGCCCGGAACAGAAGCGACGTTGATTCAATCGACTCGAGATCGCAGTCGAAGCTCGTGGTCGCCTCGCTGGGTCCAAGCATGCCGACCCAGGCGTTGCGATGTTTCTTCGCCTCGATCAGCCCGTCTGACAGGCTGATGATCTGATCGAGGCTCGATTCATCCGCTTGTGCGCGGAACAGGGGGTACGCCGCAAACCCGATGGAGCATGTCGTTCTGACGATCTGGCCGTCGCTCAGTGTAAAATTTGTCGTACCGACACTTGTCCTGATGCGCTCTGCGAGCTGCTCCGCCTCGTCCGGACGAGTCTGTTTCGCAATCACTACGAATTCATCGCCACCCCAGCGAATCACAAAATCTGATCGCCGGCAGATGCCGAGCAAGACGTCACGCAACTGCAGCAGCATTTGGTCGCCGGCGGCATGACCATAGGTGTCGTTTATCGGCTTGAAGTTGTCGAGGTCGATCATCATAAAGACGAGTTCAGACATGTCGCTCGTATTCGTGCCATCGCGTTCGTCGCTAAGCCGACGCTGAATGACATCCAGATCGCGCGATACTTCCTCGAAAACAAACCGGCGATTGCGAAGGCCCGTGAGCGGATCGCTCAGGCTGCTCTCCTGCAGCGCCTGATTCAGCACTCGGAGCTGCTGGTTTTTGTCCAACAGCTTTTCAGTGCGCGAGTTAACTTCGAGCTCGAGCTGGTGGCTGTACTCTTCTTCGCGGCGAATCTTGCGACGGTGGCCAAGCCACAGGCCGACCACGAGCTGCACGAACAACGCAACGTAGCCGAGGTAGGCCCACCAGGTATCCCACGGCGCAGCCGTCACCCGGACCGGCAGCGCAAACCCGGCCTCGTTCCAGACGCCTTCGCTATTGGCTGCTTTGACCCGCAGGATATACTGGCCATCATCCAGATCCGTATAGGTAACACGACGCCGGTTGCCGAGGTCAATCCAGTCACGGTCGAAGCCTTCGAGCTTATACATAAAACGATTCTGCTCGGGAGCGATGAAATCCATGGCCGCAAACTCGAAGGCGACAACATCATCTTTCCAACTGATTTCCACGCTTTCCGATTCATCCATCGGCAGGTCGGATTTCACAGAGTCGCCGCTATTGAAAAAGCCGGTTAGCGCAATCAGTGGCACCACGGCACTGGCACGAATATCTTCCGGGTGAAACGCGTTAAAGCCATTGTGCCCGCCGAAGAAAAGTTCGCCCGAGTCGCTACGGTAGTGAGCGCCGAAGTTAAACTCTTCTGACTGCAGTCCATCCTTGCGATGCAAATTTTTGATCTCACCGCTGTCTGGATTGAATCGGCTAATGCCGTAGTTCGTGCTCATCCAGATCCAGCCGGCATCGTCGAACTGCACGCCATAGATAACGTCATTCGCCAGCCCGTCCTTATGTGACGTATTCGCGAATGTAATCGAG
>CAMYMP010000039.1 GCA_947259435.1 uncultured Woeseiaceae bacterium | reverse complement strand
CCCTTCGGCGCGCGCGCTAACAGAAGACGTGAGGAACACTGCGGCGATTGCCGGGAACAGGAACCGGTGTGCTTTGTTCATCAGCCCACGTTAGCAAGCAAACGAAGGCTCCACCAGCGATTCAGACCGCTCGACCAACAGAAGACAGCAAGCAGATCGGGTGCAAGGCATGCAATACTATGTGTGCTCAAGAATGTAACTACATTTCAGCTACAAAACCGCGGACCGAAAAATTGAGTAACTCATCTGCCAAACCGGTTATCGGCCTCGCCCTCGGATCTGGCGCATCCCGCGGCTGGTCTCACGTCGGCATCATTAACGCGTTGCTGAAAGCAGGCATCGAACCCGGCGTCGTCTGCGGCACCTCGGTTGGCGCAATGGTCGGTGGCGCATACGTGGCCGGAAACCTCGAGAAACTGGAAAACTGGGTTTTGGAATCAACACGAAGCGACGTGTTGCGGTTTTTCGATATAAAGTTCACGCAGGCCGGGTTCGTCAATGCCGAGAGAATGAACCGCTTCCTGCACGACTATGTAGCTGCTAAAGACCTCTGTATCGAGGACCTGCCGAAGAAATACGTTGCCGTGGCCGCGGAGCTGGCGACTGGCCGCGAGTACTGGTTCAAGGAGGGCGAAGCAGCACATGCCATCAGAGCATCGATGGCGATGCCGGGGCTGTTTCCTGCAGTCCGCCAGAACGAACGCTGGCTCGTGGATGGTGGACTGGTCAACCCGGTGCCGGTATCGGCGTGCAGGGCGCTGGGCGCCGAGATTGTGATTGGCGTAAACCTCAATTCGGACATCGTGCGCAAAAAAAACAAGAAAACGCCGGCAACCAAAAAGCAGGAAGAGCGGTCAACCAAAGAACAGGAAGATGAAGGCGTACTGCAAAACCTGAAGCAGCAGGCCAGACAATACTCGAACTCGCTTTTTTCACGCGAGCGTGAAAAAGACGAGGCCCCGGGCATGTTAAGCGCTGTCTCAAGTTCTATTAACATTTTTCAGGACCGAATTACGCGGAGCCGGCTTGCCGGAGATCCGGCGGACGTGTTGATTTCGCCTAGACTCGGCGACATCGGCATTCTCGAGTTCAGCCGCGCCGGCGAAGCCATGAAGGAAGGCGAGGACTGCGTCAGCAACGCAATGCCGGAGATACGCCGAGTCGTGGGATTGTCAGACTGATTGCACCGACGGACTGACTGCTGTCTACCGAAGGCACGTTCTCAATCGCTCTCGACGCGCTCCTTGAGATGATCGGTGACGGTCTTTATCACCTTGAGGCGGGCGTGTAGCTTGCTGTTGCCTTCGACAAGTATCCACGGCGCTTTTTGTGTACTCGTATACTGCACCACGTCGTGACCATATAACTCGTATGCGTCCCATTGCTCCCGGTTTCGCCAGTCCTCGTCGGTGAGCTTCCAGTGTTTGTACGGCGACTTCTCGCGTTTCTTGAAACGTTTGAGCTGTTCATCCTTGCTGATATGCAGCCAGAACTTGAGCAACAGAATGCCGCGATCAACGATCTGATTCTCGAAATCGTTGATCTCGTTATAGGCACGCCGCCATTCGTCTTCAGTCGCAAATCCTTCGGCACGCTCGACGAGTACGCGCCCATACCAGCTACGATCAAACACAGACACAAAACCCGCGGCAGGTATTTTTCGCCAGAAGCGCCACAAGTAGTGGTGCGCCCGTTCCTCGTCGGTAGGCGCAGCGAACTGATGCACGCGGGAGGTGCGCGCATCGAGACTCCAGATTGTGCGTCGGATTGCGCCGCCCTTGCCACTCGCATCGGGACCTTCGAAAACGAGCACGGTTGACACGCCCTTGTCGAATGCCTTGCGCCCGAGGTCTCCAAGCTGCGCCTGATACTTTTTTATTGGCTTCTGGTAGTCGCGCCTCGTAACGGTCTGCGACAGGTCCAGGCTGTCGAACACGGTTGTTGGGTTGCCAGTAACAGCCTCGACGCCGACCGGTGCTTCCGAGCCGGCTGTTGCTGCGACCTGTCGCTCATGCGCATCCAGGTGCCGCGCCAGTTCGGCCGCAATGATCTCGCCAACCCGGAGATGCCGGTAGTTGGGGTCTACGCCCTCGACGATGTTCCAATGCGCGCCGCCCCTGTTCGTGCGCGTAATGATTTGTTCGGCTGCCGTGATGAAGTCGTCATAGTTTTTATGATTTTTCCAGTCATCGTCGGTCACTTTATAGCTCTGTAGCGGGTCCGCCGACAGCTCGTCGAGGCGAGTTTTTTGGTGCTCCTGACTCAGATGCATCCAGAACTTGAGTATCAATGCGCCGTCGTCGACCAGCGCATTCTCGAAGCGGATGATCTCAGCGAGCCGTCTGTCGAATACAAGTTCGTCGCTGCCGCCATAGACCCTGCCCAGCAAGGGACGCGAATAGCGGCCGCTCAGATAAAGTCCGGTACGGCCTTTTTGCGGCAGGTCGCGCCAATACCGCCAAAATCGTGGCCGAGCTCGTTCTTCCTCGGTCGGTGCGCGATAGCCAATGGATCGTACCCAGCGCGGGTCCATCCATTTGTTCAACATGTTGACGGTCGAGCCTTTCCCGGCGCCATCAACGCCCGCGAAGTCGATGATCACTGGAAAACGCGCGAACTCGAGCGTGCGATATTGCAGGGTCAGAAGCCGTGCGCGCAGGTCGAGCTCACGTTCCTTGAATTCGGATTTACTAACACTCTGACCTAGCTCTGCTGCATCAAACATCGTTTGCTACCAATCCTTTTGAAACACCTTGAGTCGGCGCGAAACTGCAATTCTACCTTGGTAATCAGAAAACGGCTTGCTGGAAAACGGCTGCCGGCCTCCGTAATGCAGGTTAGAATGCCGGCGATAAGAAGCTTTTTGCCAAATACCGCGCCCGTAGCTCAGCTGGATAGAGTACTGCCCTCCGAAGGCAGGGGTCAGAGGTTCGAATCCTCTCGGGCGCGCCAGTAAACAAAATTGGGCCCCTTGTGGGCCCATTTTTGTTTACTTGTGTGTCCTGCCCAAGGAGGCGGACCTTGTTCGACAAAACGCGTTAGC
This sequence comes from uncultured Woeseiaceae bacterium, assembly GCA_947259435.1. The sequence continues at coordinate 3,072 of CAMYMP010000039.1, read as the reverse complement.
GTTTTGGACGCACGAGCGTAGCGAGTGCGGGGCAAAGCCCCGAGAATCGCCCTAAGGCGATTCGAGTCAATCCTGTCGGGCGCGCCCTCGCGCCAACGCGTTGGTGGGCGGAACCCACTCTCGTTGCCGTTTGGCTATACTTGGTACCTGCGTACGAAGAACAAGAAGTGCAGTCCTGGCTGGTCATCGCTACGCCGGAACGAATTGCGGAAAGGGATGCGCATGGATGTAGCAAAGCGGAAGTACCTTGCGTTCATCAGCTACAGTCACCAAGACGAGCGCTGGGGCAGCTGGCTGCACAGGAAACTCGAAACCTACCGGGTACACAAACGCCTGATCGGCCGTAACACCGCCAGAGGCGTCATACCGAAGCGACTGCTGCCCATATTTCGCGACCGTGAAGAGCTGGCCTCCGCTACCGATCTCGGTGACAGAATTACCTCGGCATTGCAAAATTCCGCGGCATTTTTCGTTGTCTGCTCGCCAGCCGCGGCCCGCTCGCAGTGGGTCAACGAAGAAATTCGGACATTCACACGACTCGGCCGCGAGGACAGTATTTTCTGCATTATCGTCGACGGCGAACCGAACGCAACTGAGACGGCAGACCCAGACCTGGAGTGTTTTCCACCTGCGTTACGTTTTCACCTTGGTGATGACGGTGAACTCAGCAACAAGCGGACGGAACCGATTGCGGCGGATGCCCGCGACGGCAAGGATGGCAAGACTGGCGCACAGCTGAAGTTGATCGCCGGCCTGCTCGGGGTCGGCCTCGACGAGTTGCAGCGACGTGAACAGCATCGACGTCAAAGGCGTCTCATAGCGATTACCACAGCATCCCTGGTCGGCATGGTTATTGCGTCGGTCCTCGCCGGCGCGGCATTGTTCGCACGCGCCGAGGCAGTGAGGCAACGTTCGCTCGCGCAAACTGAAGCGGCGACGGCACAACAGACAACAGACTTCCTTGTCTCACTATTCCAGGTCTCGGACCCCAGTGAAGCCCGTGGTAACGCCGTAACAGCGCGCGAGATACTGGACAGAGGTGCCCGAAATATCGAGACGAACCTGCAGCAGCAGCCCGTGGTGCGCGCCGACCTCATGCACACGCTCGGCAGGGTTTATACGGGTCTCGGCCTCTACGAACCAGCTACCCGATTCCTCGAGCAGGCCGTATCGCTCCGCGAGCAACTGGCCGACGATCCCCGCCCGAAGCTGGTCGCAAGCGCCAACTCTCTCGGTGCGGCACTTTACCTGAAAGGCGAGTATGAGGCCGCCGAAGCTACCTACAGGAATGCGCTCGGTGCGGCACGAATCGTTTACACGGAGCCGCACGCTGATACAACCGCGGCAATGAACGGCCTGGCGGACGTGCTGTCACAGTTCGAAAGGGATGACGAAGCGGAAGCGCTATACAGCGAAGCACTTGCCATCGATCGGGATATGCACGGTGATCGACATCCGGATGTCGCACGAAGCATGGCAGGTCTGGCGACGTCGCTGCTATTCCAGGGGCGCATGGGCGAGGCCGAGCCATTGTTCAGAGAGTCACTCGACATTCGCGTCGAAACACTGGGCGACGACCATCCACTGGTTGCGGAAACTGGCAACAATCTCGCGTCGCTGTTCTACTTCGCCGGTGACAACGTGGCGGCCGAACGCGAGATGCGCGAATCGTTGCGGCGCTATCGCCACATCTATGGGGACGAGCACCCGGAGGTGTCCAGCATCGTCAACAACCTCGGTCGATTGCTGCTCGAGCGTGACAATCTGGGGGAGGCGGAGGAGTTGCTACGCAAAGCCCTGGCTGTGGATCGCAAACTGAAGGACCGTGGTCATGATGACCTGGCGTTCCCGTTGAACAGCCTGGGCCTTGCGTTAACCGGTCTGAGCAGGCCCGACGAAGCCGAGGCGCTGTATCTCGAGGCACTCGAGATAACGCGAGTACATGGTCATCGCCTGCAGGGGCCGGTGCTGAGCAATATGGCGGATCTGTATTTCAGGACCGGGCGATACGAAGACGCGCTGCAAAGCGTGGCGGCGGCGGAACCTTTGTTACGTGCCGACTATGAAGGCGAAGCATGGCGCACGGCAAACCTTGACAGCATCCGCGGTGCATGTATGGCTGCTGTTGGCAGGTATGCGGAGGCGGAAACTCTGCTGCTCGAGAGTCTTGACGTCATCGAAAAACGCTGGGGCGCCGAGGCGCTGTTCACCAGAAGCGCTCTTTACCGGCTCATTTTCCTCTACGAGGCCTGGGACAAGCCGGAAAAGGCGGCAAACCTAAAGTCACGTTACGGCGTGTGAATTCCGAGCCTACGCCGACGACGGCTGATCGCGAGACCGGCAAAACCGATGCCGAGTAGCCACAGCGTCCCCGGCTCCGGGACCGCAGCAGGATCCGTCACGCTATTGTCGATCAGGAAAAAATAGCGTCCCTGCGCCTCGATACCGAAGGTCGGGTCGAACCGGAAGAAGTTGCTGAAGTCCGGCGGCAGCAAGTCCGCGCCGGGGCCGAACACATCTGTTACGGCATTGTAGTTGTTGCACGCAAGTATCGTGCCGGGATCCGCACAGAATTCATTGTCCGAATCGAAACCGTTGGCACCGACGCCCATATAGTCGTCGAATCCAAGGGCCAGCTGCTCTAGCAAGTCAAATGCCGTGCCGTCGCCATTGTCGAATCCAATACTGGAGGTTGCGTCGCTGCCGGCCGTGATTTGTCCGTAGTTGAATTCCATGGCGAACACGTCATCAGTCAGATTGAAGATAGCCATTTGGAAAAGGTTGTCCGTTTCCGGATTGCCAAAATTATCAGTGCTGCCCCACTGAATCCGGATTGCGTTTGGGATGCCGGGCGTCGGTTCCTGGCCCACATTCGTTGTGCTGTAGCTGAAGGCATTGGTCGCAGTATTGTCGAGGAACGGTGCGATCACCGCGTCGCCGAAGCTTACCGAGCCGTTGGAATTGATTGTCAACGAAGTCGTCGTCGTACCGAAGAAGTTGAAGGTGAATCCGATGTCGCCGACAGTGCTCGACGTTGACGGCAAGGTCCAGATGCCGGCGCCGTCATCGTCG
>CAMYMP010000038.1 GCA_947259435.1 uncultured Woeseiaceae bacterium | reverse complement strand
CCGACGACTTTGTACAACACCTCTATCCAGTCGTCAGCGGCGCGCATAATTGATAACGGCCGGCGCATTGGCAGAGCGTCGCCGCAACTGACGTGGACAAAACTCCCCGGCCTCGCAGCGGCCGCGCACTTCGGCGCGAAAATTCGCATGATGAACTGGTCACCAGGGAAGGTCTGGGTAGTGATCAGTCTGCCGTCCTCAACGAACAGGGTTCCGCGGTTTCGTTGGGCGTGCTGCTGCGCGGCCGAAGTCAAATCGGCCCCAATGAATTGCTAACGCGCTCGAGTACTGCCATGCGAACCGCGACGCCGTTGGCGACTTGCTGAGTGATTGCCGACGCCGGACTGTCCGCGAGGGCCGACTCGATCTCGATGCCACGATTCATCGGGCCCGGGTGCATGACAATTGCGTCGGCTGCGGCAAGTTGCATGCGCTCCGTACTAATGCCGTAGTTGGCAAAATATTCGTCAATTCCGGGGATACCGTCGAGGCTGCCAATTCGTTCACGCTGGATTCGCAGCGCCATGACCACGTCTGCATCGCGCAAGCCGTCGTCGAGATTATCTAAAATCATCGCAAACGGCATCTCGCTGGGATCCGGTGCCAGGGCCGGCGGCGAAATGAGCCGCAACTCGCCGACTCCAAGGGTATTGAGGCCCTGCGCGGCAGATCTCGCGACCCGCGAATGCATGATGTCGCCGACAATCGCTACGGTCAGGTCAGCAAACTGGCCTTTGCGCTGGCGAATAGTCAGCAAGTCGAGCAAGCCCTGGGTTGGATGAGACACATCGCCCTCACCGGCATTCAATATGCTGACATGATCGTCGACGTGGCGCGCAATGTATGCCGGCACGCCTGCACTCGCATCGCGGACCACCATGATGTCGACCTGCATCGCTTGCAAGGTGTAAATCGTGTCGAGAATGCTTTCGCCTTTCTTGCGCGATGAGGTATTAACGTCGAGATTGAGCACGTCGGCGCCGAGCCGTTTGCCCGCAAGATCGAATGACGCTCGGGTCCGCGTGCTGGGCTCGAAAAACAGGTTTGCGACAGTGCGTCCGGCCAGCGAGCGACTGCGCACCGCTTTGCCGCCCGATGGTGTTACGAACCGCTCCGCATCGTCAAGCAGGTCGACGAGCAAAGCCTTGTCCAGCCCTTTCAGACTCAACAGATGCCTCAGGCTGCCGTCTGCACTGAACTGCAGACTGACCTCGTTGTCGTGGCCTGGAAATGCTTCGATCGCTTGCATGGCGTGGAATGCTACACGTTCGTTCGTCCGGTGAGAAATCGCTCCGCAATGATCACGGCCGCTGCGCTGTCAATCATCTCCCTGGAGATACGTCCACGGCTGCCCGCAGCCCGGGCGTTCTTCAGCGCGGCCTGGGCTTCGAGTGATGTGTAGCGCTCGTCGACGGTGTCGACTTGAAGCTGGTAACGCAACAGGTCTGTCACAAAGCTCGCGACGCGTGACTGCATTTCGCCAGGCGATCCGTCTGCATGCAGCGGCAGACCGACGATGAGTCGCGACGGCTGCCATTCCTTCACGAGATCTGAAATCGCGTTGAAGTCAGGCCCATCGTCGCCGTTGGCGATAACGCCCAACGGGCTCGCCGACCCGGTAACGGTCTGGCCGACGGCGACGCCGATACGCCGCATGCCAAAATCAAAAGCGAGTATCGTCTCGGGCGGGCTGGCGTCGCGCTCAGGCGTGTCCGGCATCGGGCGAAATCTTGCTGATGTCGATACCGAGTGTCTTTGCAGCTGACATCCAGCGATCGTTGAACGGGGTGTCGAATACGATAACCGGCGTGGCGGGAACGTTGAGCCAGGTGTTTGCAAGCATTTCGTGCTCGAGTTGGCCCGGCTCCCAGCCCGCGTAGCCGAGTGCGACCAGAGACTGCTGCGGTCCTGCGCCCGTCGCCATCGCATCGATGACGTCTCGCGACAGCGTCAGACAAATGTCACTGGATACTTCGACGGAATTTTCAAATGAGCTCCCTGGATCGTGCAGCACGAAACCGCGCTCGGGTCCCACGGGTCCGCCCATCAATACCGGCCTTGCGGATGCTTGCGGGTCGGGATCCGCGACGTCGAGTTGCTCGAACAGCCCGGCCAGGGTCAGATCAAGCGGCCTGTTGATAACAATACCAAGCGCGCCTTCATCGTTATGTTCACAAATCAAAGTGACCGTCGTGCTGAAGTTGGGGTCGGGCATCCCCGGCATCGCGATAAGTAACTGATTTGTCAGAGAACCATCGAAACCCATGCCCACAGTATCTGTCGTATGGCGTGCGGGCACAACAGCTGGCCGCCGGTCTCTGCTAATTGACGCTCGCAGTGGCGGATTGAATCTGGTCACTGAACAGCCATTTGTACGCGAATCGCAGCCGATCATAATCGGCGCGGATTGCTTCGGGGAACGGGTCGAACGGCGAGGCGCGCCGGAGAATATCCAAAGCAGCTTTGTCGAGCACCGGCGAACCGCTCGATTTACGAATAATGACCTCTGCGAGCTGGCCCGACGCTTCGATGCTGACTTCGAGAGTCGGGCTGCCTGTAAAGCCGTCCAGCTCGCCGAGCTCCGGAAAATACTCGTCACCGACCGCCTCGATGCGCCGTTTCCAGTTGTCCAGATAGGCCGCAATGGTCGACTCGCGCGTGTCGGCGCTGATAATGAGCTGTCGCGGATCATCGTCGTGTATCAGCAGTGAGGAATTGTCGTCCTGCGGCAGAGGGAGCGTTTGTTCGCTGCCCGACTCGAGCGCGATGGCCGTCATATCTTCCGGCCGTGGCTGATCCCGCAGATCGTCCGCAACACGCAGGTCCTTTTCACTCTGCGTGGTTACGAGCTGATCGGCGGACTTATCATGCGACTTCGCATCGATTAATGACTTGGCGTTTTCCTCCCCAAGATTGTCAATCGGCGATGCACTTTCCAGCGGCGCCGAGGGCCGCACCTCGTCCATGGTATTGCCGCCACCCTGCTGTGACGCCTGAGCCAGATACTCGGCCTCGTCCGGCCGGTCAATGCGCTGATCCGGGTCGGCTACGATTGTCACCTCGAGCGAGATTGCGTCAGCGAAGTTATCGAATAACTCCGCATTGAACGTGATCCCAATAATCAGGATGCCGTGAATCAGTGCGGCGAGGAACAACATTGCCGGCAGCCGGTCGGGTATCTCCGGTGCGGCGAGTTGAAAATCGTCCATCGATTCGGTTTTCATGGCGATGCTGGCCATAACGGTGACAGTTTACTTAATTCCTCGGCGTTTCGCTTGAAAGATCGAGCAAAATCAATTCGTTGAACACATTGAGTTAAAGCCCCTGCGGGCCTGAAAACAAGGGCTCAAGTCTCGTTTGGAAAATAATCTGCAGCTGATAAAGAGGCAAACCGCGTCTTAAGCAATCTCTGCCTCGATTGCGTCAAACAACAGGCCGGCAATGTTAAGGTCAAAGCACTTGTCGAGTTCGCGGATGCCCGTCGGGCTAGTGACATTGACTTCGGTCAAATAGTCGCCAATCACATCGATCCCGGCGAATAACACGCCCCGGTCACGCAATATTGGCCCGACCCGGTCGCAAATCGCGCGGTCCACGTCAGATAATTCCTGTCCAATGCCCTTGGCGCCCATGACCAGATTGCCTCGATAGTCGTCATCGGAGGGAATACGGGCCAGTGCATACGGGACGGCTTCGCCATTAATCAGCAATATGCGCTTGTCGCCAGCGCTGATCTCCGGAATAAAAACCTGCGCCATTGCGAATCGCTGACCGTAGTCTGTCAGCGTTTCGAAGATCACATTGGCGTTGTTGTCATTCTTGCTTACAACAAATATCGAGCGGCCCCCCATGCCGTCCAGCGGTTTGACGACAATGCGCTCGTTGTCGTGGAGAAACGCCTTCATTTCCGCCATCGATCGTGTGATCAGTGTCAGGGGTGTGCACTCGGGAAACCAGGCGATGTAGGCCTTCTCATTCATGTCCCGCAGTGCCTGCGGGTGGTTGACGATGAGTGCACCGGCTTCCCGCGCCCGGTCCAGGATGTAGGTCGTATAGACGTATTCCATGTCGAACGGCGGGTCTTTGCGCATCAGGATCACGTCGAGCGAACCAAGCTCAACTTCCTTCATTTCCCCTATTTCGAACCACGCCTCGTTATCGTCACGGACTCGCAGACGCTGCGAACGGCCGAAAGCCGTGCCGCCGGCAATCTTGAGGTCGCGTTGCTGAAAATAGTGAATTTCGGCGGCACGTCGCTCGGCTTCGAGCAGCATCGCCAGAGAACTGTCTTTGTAGGGCGTGATGGACTCGATTGGGTCCATTACGATTCCGATTTTGAGCAAGCCCTTGGGCATGAGCGGGATTCTGCACCCAGTCCGATTCGTGCGAGCAACTATACCTTGGAATCAAAAGCTAAGCGCCGCAAATTCTTGAGATTTTGCGCTGTGCGGCGGGCGTCGTAGCGGGACTTATGTCAATATGGTACAAGTCGGTTTTCCCGGGTGTTATGGCTGCCCACCGCCGGCGTGCAAGGGAAAACGATAAACAGAATGAATCCTTCGGGATTCCAGTTCAAGCGTGAGGAAATCCGGTGTCAAATAGTGTGTCTCGAAGTCTGAATGGGCTCAAGATCCTCGTTGTGGATGACAGCAAGACGATACGTCGTACCGCAGAAACGCTGCTGACCAAAGAAGGTTGTCACGTATTCACCGCAATCGATGGGTTCGACGCGCTGTCGAAGATAGCCGACCACCAGCCTGACCTGATTTTTGTCGACATCATGATGCCGCGTCTGGACGGGTATGAGACGTGTTCGCTGATCAAGCACAATAAATTGTTCAAGGAGACTCCGGTCATCATGCTTTCGAGCAAGGACGGGCTATTTGACCGGGCACGCGGCCGCATCGTGGGCTCCGAACAGTACCTCACCAAACCGTTCACCAAGGATGAGTTACTTGGTGCGATTTCGAACCAGATTAATTAGTCACTACGTATTCGATACTTTGTCAAGGGAGCACTGATGGCAGTAATCCTCATCATCGATGACTCGCCGACTGAGCTGCATCTGTTTCAGAGCATGCTGGAAAAAAACGGCTTTGAGACGCTGGTAGCCGACAGCGGCGAAGAAGGCCTGAAGCAGGCCAGGTTATCGCGGCCGGATTGCATCCTGATGGATGTCGTCATGCCCGGAATGAACGGTTTTCAGGCGACCCGCAAATTAACGCAGGATGCGCAGACTGCCGGCATTCCGGTCATTATGATCACGACGAAGGATCAGGAAACCGACAAGATTTGGGGCATGCGCCAGGGAGCCGTCGAATATCTCGTCAAGCCGATCGACGCGAAGCAGCTCGTGACGAAGATTAACGCGGTGATGGCTGCCTGAATGAGCGAATCTGCGGACCTCGCGGCGCTGGTCAAGCAACCGTTCGAGTTGCTGGCCGAGATGGAGCGCCGTAGTCGCCAGGCGCATTCAGGGCAAGGCAGCGGGACGGCACCCGCGGAGTGGGTCGGCGTTGGGTTTCGTATCGGCGAAGAACATTTTGTCGCGGGTCGCGACCAGGTTCGGGAGGTACTGATGTTACCGGACGGGATGACCCGGGTTCCGGGGAGTAAACGCTGGATGCTCGGCATTGCAAATCTGCGCGGCCATCTACTTCCGCTCATTGACGTCAAGTTGCTGCTCGGAAGTGGCCGCACGACCTTGCGCCGAACGACGCGTGTCATTTCGGTCAACCATCGCGAAGTCCCCGCCGGTCTCGTCGTTGACGAAGTGCTCGGCTTTCGCCGTTTTATGGACCACGAACACACAGACAGCTGGCCGGAGACCTCGGTCCGATGCGATCGTTTTCTAACGGGCGCGTATCAGCGGGGCGAAGACACGTGGCCCATATTCAATCTGTTCGACTTTGTCGAAAGCAATTTTTTCCTGCAGGCGGCCGCCGAATGACCGTCGCAATCAGTAGTGCCGACACGGTGCCGGGCTACGCATAAATCAAATATTCAGGATAGTCGCAATCACGACGGCGGTCTTATTGGTCGCTGCCGCGGCGCTTACCTACCTGCAAGGTGCCGGTGTAAGTCCCCAGGCGGCTGATCTTGCCGCGTTGTCGCAGGCAATACCCACTCAGGCGAACGCCGCGCTCGACGGCGAAGACGGCGGGTTTGACAATCTCGGAGCGAGTTTGCGGCAACTCGCGCAGCAGCGGCGCGCCGCGGGTCCGGCAGTTCCTGGAGCTGCGTCCGACTGGCAGCAGCTGGAGTCACGCGCGGCCGCAATTCTTGCAAGACGCGATGATGTTGAGGCATTGAATCGCGCTTCGGCGAGCATCACCTCTAGCGTGGCGGCGATACTCGAGTTATCCAATGAACTTCTGGATCGTTCCGGCTCAACCGCGATCATTCAGGAATTCCAGCAGCGTGTCTCACGTATCGGACAGTCGGCCCCTGGTCTTGCGGTCAACTCCGATGCTGCCGCAGCTGCCGCAGCGATAGCCGAAGACACAGCTTTTGTGCGCACCGTATGGAATGCGCTATCCGGTCAGGATACCGAACTGGACATTCGTCCACTGGACAGTGAAGGACGTGAGGTTGCGCTCGTGCCGCTGGCCAGCCACGTTACGGATCTCGAGGCACAGGTCGACATAATCAGTGCCAGTGTCGGCCAGGTTGCCGGTATCACGGAGATTCAGGCCGAGCTGAATGCCAGCGCAACAAAACTGGGGAGTGAATTCTCCGCGGCGGGCAGCGTATTGCCGGGTTTTCTGCAGATTGTCTGGATACCCCTCGGCCTGACCGCGATGGCACTGATCCTCGTTGTCGTGTTGATCGTTCTTAACGCGCATTCCTCGAAATTCGAGAAGGCAGCAAAAGTCCAGGCAGAACAAAATGAGCGTAACCAGCAGGCGATATTGCGGCTGCTCGACGAGATGGGGAGTCTTGCTGATGGCGATCTGACAGTCGAGGCAACCGTTACAGAGGACATCACCGGAACGATTGCCGACTCTTTTAATTTTGCGATTGAAGAACTCAGAAAGCTCGTCGCGACGGTCAACGAGACCGCGATTATGGTCGATTCGGCCGCCAAGCAGACCGAAAATACTGCGGCACACCTGGCCAAAGCTGCTGACAATCAGGGGCGCGAGATCAACGCTGCAACGGAGTCGGTCGTCTCGATGGCCGCGTCGATCGAAGAAGTTTCGGGAAACGCCGAACGGTCGTCGGATGTTGCGCGGCACTCGGTCGAGGTCGCACATAAGGGCGGCGAGGCGGTGCGGCGCACGATTGACGGAATGAATGCGATTCGCGAGACAATTCAGGAAACGTCGAAACGCATCAAGCGTCTCGGCGAAAGCTCGCAGGAAATTGGCAATATCATCGAGCTGATCAACGACATCGCCGAGCAAACGAACATTCTCGCTCTCAATGCATCGATTC
>CAMYMP010000037.1 GCA_947259435.1 uncultured Woeseiaceae bacterium | reverse complement strand
CGGAAGTTACGCGTCAGCTTGCCCATTGCATGGGCGTCGAGCTCATTCGCTTCGACATGTCCGAGTATATGGAACGGCACACGGTGTCACGATTGATCGGTGCGCCGCCGGGATACGTTGGGTTTGATCAAGGTGGACTGCTCACGGAGGCGGTGACCAAGAACCCACACGCGGTGGTGTTGCTCGATGAAATCGAAAAAGCACATCCAGAGGTCTTCAATCTGTTATTGCAGGTGATGGACCATGGAACCCTCACTGACAATAACGGACGCAAAGCGGATTTCCGCAACGTGATCATCGTCATGACCACAAACGCTGGCGCACAGGAGATGAGTCGGGCGTCGATAGGTTTCACCAAGCAAGACCACAGCAGTGACGGTATGGAGATTATTCGAAAGCAGTTCTCTCCTGAATTCCGCAACCGGCTCGACGCGGTCATTCAGTTTGCAGCTCTAAGTCACGAGTCTATAAAGCGCGTTGTCGACAAGCTTGTCGTGGAACTCGAATCGAAACTGGACAGCAACAATGTGACGCTGGAATTGGACGACGCGGCAAGGGAGTGGATCGCTGCAAGAGGCTATGACGAGAAAATGGGCGCAAGGCCGATGGCACGTATCATTCAGGAACACATCAAGCGGCCGCTGGCAGAGGAACTGCTATTCGGCAGCCTCGAGGGCGGTGGTCACGTGCGTATAACCGTCGGCGCTGATGACGAGCTAAAGCTGAATGCCGAGCCCGTGCTCAAAGAACTGGAGCACCTGCCAGAGAGCTAGGCATTACCGGCCTCTGTAGACGATACGGCCTTTGGACAGGTCGTATGGTGTCAATTCCACTGTAACCTTGTCGCCGGTCAGAATGCGGATGTAGTTCTTGCGCATTTTCCCCGAGATATGCGCAGTCACAAGGTGCCCGTTTTCGAGTTCTACCCGAAAAGTCGTGTTGGGAAGCGTCTCGGTTACGACGCCTTCCATCTGGATGGCTTCTTCTTTCGCCAAGGTCTATAGGTCTCTGTCCGAAAAGGCTCGCGAATTGTGCAGAAATCGCACGCGTTATGCAACGCGGCAGCCGGCTAATCGCACAGCAAATCCGTCATTGCGAGCGGACCCTGCGGCCAGCCCGCATACTTCGTCGGTGGTTCGCATGCCCGAGCGAGGATTTCCGTGAATTCCCGGCGAGAGACCACGCTCGCACCCAGTGTCATCAGATGCTGCGATACGACCTGACAATCGATGAGGCCGAGCTCGGAGCCCTGGACGTGTTTGCTAAGGCCCCACAACGCCATCTTCGAGGCGTTTGCTTTGGCACTGAACATTGATTCCCCAAAAAACACCTTGCCTATATACAGACCGTAGACGCCGCCAGCCAGCTCGTCAGCGTCCCAGACTTCGATCGAGTGTGCCCAGCCAAGCGCATGCAGTTTCTCGAACGCGTCGATCATTTCGTCGGTAATCCAGGTGCCTTGCTGTGATTGCCTCTGGCCGGCGCACGCACGAATAACGTTGGCGAAGGCGAAATTAAAACGCAGCTGCGCGGTGGAATTGCGCACCTGCTGTTGCAATCGCCGTGAGATATGCAGGTCGCGGGGCCGCAAGACACAGCGTGGATCGGGCGACCACCAGAGTATTGGCTGACCGTCGTCGTACCACGGAAAGATTCCTTTGCTATAGGCAAACAGCATCCGCTCCGGGCTAAGATCGCCACCTGCAGCCAGCAGGCCGTCCGGTTCGGTGAGCGCATTCTCGACGTCCGGAAACGCGTCCGGCTTATCGGACGGACTGAGCCACGCAATCCGGTTTGAACTCATTCGCGATTTCGTGGCCCGGTCTCAGGCAAGACCGGGTCATTCGGGCGTTTGCGATCGGTCCGGTATGGACTGCGTCCATCAACAGCGTCCATATAGCGTTCGATATGCCGGCGCTCTTCGTCGAGATAGTTCCCGATAGCCGCAAAAAATTCCGGGTGCCTCAGCCAATGAGCCGACCATGTCGGAACCGGCACGAATCCGCGGCTGACTTTGTGTTCGCCCTGAGTGCCCGGTTCGAATAGCTGCTTTTTGGTATCGATGCAATAGTCGATGCCCTGGTAGTAGCAGGTCTCGAAGTGCAGCGCGTCGTAATGGCCATTGCTGCCCCAGTAACGCCCGTAAAGGACTCTCTCGCTCTCGAAAAATACAGCTGCAGCGATCGGCTCGTTCTCTCGTTCAGCAAGTATGACCAGAATATTGTCAGGTAGTGAGCGACTGACTTCGACGAAAAATTCCAGTCCGAAGTAGGGCATCGAGCCTCTGCGCATGAACGTCAGGCTTATCAGGCGATAAACGATGTTCCATGTTGCCCTATCGATTTCGCCACCGGGAAGACGACGAAACGTGATTCCAGCCTCGACAACACGACGCCTGTCACGCCGCGTCTTTTTGCGCTTTGCGGAGCTAAACGCGGCCAGGAAGTCATCGAAATCGACATAGCCGTCGTTATGCCAGTGAAACTGACAGTCCTTGCGGGTCCGCAATCCCGCGTCGCGCAGCAGGTCAAGTTCTTCAGCATCAGGAAAAAGCACGTGAAGAGATGAACAGCCATTTGCGTCAGCGAGCGCTATAGCGGCTTCCAGTAGCCTGGACGCCGCCTCAGTGTCCGTTGCGTCGCGCAACAGCAAGCGGCGGCTGGGGGCAGGAGTAAACGGCACGGCCGATACGAGTTTCGGATAATACGCAAGGCCGGCCTGCTCGTAAGCTCGCGCCCAGGCCCAGTCGAAAACGAATTCGCCCCAAGAGTGGTCTTTCTTATAAAGTGGCAGTGCTGCTCGGAGTTTGTTGTCGCGACCGCGCATGGAAAGGTGACAAGGGTGCCATCCGGTTTCGGGTGACACCGAGCCGCTGCGCTCAGCCGCAAGCAGGAACTCGTGACGTAAGAACGGATACTCGTCGCCGACGAGCCGGTTCCACTCGTCGGCGGCAATGCTCTCGATAGACTCGTTGACCGTAACCTGCGTCGTTGTCACGGGTACACCGTATCATCAAGCGGCGGCGTCGCCCGTTTTGGCAGCACCGCTGTGGGCCGATTCGAGTGCGTCAAGGTATTTCTCGGCGTCCAGTGCCGCCATGCAGCCCGCACCTGCGGACGTGACCGCCTGCCGGTAGACCTGGTCGGCCACGTCGCCCGCGGCGAATACTCCAGGCACACTCGTTGCTGTGGCATCCCCTTCCAGCCCGGACTTCACTATGATGTAGCCATTCTTCATATCGAGCTGACCATCGAACAGGCCAGTGTTCGGGCTGTGTCCAATCGCAATGAAAATGCCCGCCAGTTCAATGTCAGTGGTTTTCGATTCGTCCTTGGTACTGCGCACACGTAAGCCGGTCACGCCCGCATCATCGCCGAGTACTTCGGCGACGACATGATCCCACATGATCTCGATCTTCCCTTCCTTTTCTTTCTCGAACAGGTGGCCCTGCAGTATTTTCTCAGCGCGTAATTCGTCGCGACGGTGCACGAGTGTGACTTTCGACGCGATGTTGCTCAGATACAGTGCTTCCTCCGCGGCCGTATTACCGCCGCCAACAACAGCGACGTCCTTGCCACGATAAAAGAATCCATCGCAAGTCGCGCACGCGGAGACACCGCGCCCTTTGAACGCCTCTTCGGAGGGGAGGCCAAGATACATCGCCGTTGCGCCGGTTGCGATGATCAGCGCATCGCAGGTATAGCTGCCGTAGTCGCCGTCTAGTTTGAACGGGCGCACGGACACATCGGCTTTGTGGATGTGATCGTTGAGGATCTCGGTCTTGAACCGCTCCGCATGGCGGAGCATCCGATCCATCAGCTCGGGCCCCTGCAGGCCTTCCACATCGCCCGGCCAGTTGTCGACGTCCGTCGTCGTCATGAGCTGGCCGCCCTGTTCGATACCGGTAATGACCACAGGACTCAGATTGGCGCGTGCCGCATAGACAGCGGCCGAGTAGCCGGCAGGACCCGATCCGAGAATCACAAGCCGCATATGTCGCAAATCACTCATGTATAATTTGTCCTTATTCGTTCAGGCACCACACCGGCCCGCTGAAGCCCAGGAAATACGGTCCCGTCGAGGACTTTCAAGGGCGTCCTTGCGGGCTTGTGTATATCCGGAAGCCGAAGATGAACCGCAGTTTACTTTAGATATGGCAAGAGCCCAAAAGAACACGCAACCGGCACAGCGCATCTCCGCTCAGGTCTCACGGGCGTTGCGCGAGGGCGCCCTGATTATCTCGGGTGTGCTGGCATTTATCCTCTGGTACGCGCTGTTCACTTACGACGTGTCGGATCCCGGATTTAGTCAAGCCACGAGCAGTAGCGCCGTCAACAACGGCATGGGCCGTGTGGGTGCATTCGCTGCCGACTTTCTGTTCAATTTCTTCGGCCGGCCTGCCGCCTATTTGTTCACGGTCATGGTCGTCTATCTCGGCTGGATGCTGTATCGCGAACAAAAGACCCAACACGGCTACACGCGCATGGACTACGCATTGCGAGTTAGCGGATTTGTTGCGACGCTCGTGACGAGCTGCGCTCTGGCCACGCTGCATTTTTCACCGGCCGGATTCAACGAGACGGCTGGCGGCATCGTCGGGCGTATCGTCGGTGAGTGGCTCGAGTCAGTCATGAAACTGCTCGGCGCAAGCACGCTGTTATTCGTGGTCTGGGTTGCGTCGATCTCGCTGTTTCTCGGCATCTCCTGGTTCAATGTTATGGATCGGGTGGGGCGTTGGTGCCTCGTCGGCTACGATCGAGCCCGCGTCAAGATTGGCGAATTGCAGGACAAAGCCGAGGGACGCCGCCAGCATGCCGCGCGGCAAGACATCCTCGAAGTCGAGAAAAAGCGCACGGCTGAACGCAAGCGACCGCGGATCGAGCCGGTTATGCCGGCGCTGGAAACAAGCGTACGCGCCGAGCGGGAACGCCAGGTGCCGCTCTTCGACCCGCCGGCCGCGGGCGAGTTGCCACCGCTGTCGCTGCTCGATGATCCGCCGCAGCAGAAGAAGGGCTATTCCGAGGAATCTCTGGAAGCCATGTCACGTCTGGTCGAGTTGAAGCTCAAAGACTTCAACGTCGACGTCGAGGTCAAGTCGGTCTCGCCCGGACCCGTGATCACCCGTTTCGAACTCGACCCTGCGCCGGGCGTCAAGGTCAGCCAGATCGCGAGCCTTGCAAAGGATATTGCGCGGTCGCTGTCGGTCGTCAGCGTTCGTGTCGTCGAGGTTATTCCTGGCAAGTCATTTGTTGGCCTCGAAATTCCGAATGAAAGTCGCGAACTCGTGACGCTCGGAGAAATTCTCAAGTCGCGTGCCTACGATGATCTTGCATCACCGTTGACGCTTGCGCTTGGCAAGGACATCGGCGGAAACTCGGTCGTTGCCGATCTTGCGCGCATGCCGCACCTGCTCATTGCCGGCACGACTGGCTCGGGCAAGTCCGTCGCGATCAATGCGATGGTGCTGAGCATTTTGTACAAAACGCAGCCCGAGCAAGTGCGGCTGATCATGATCGACCCGAAGATGCTTGAATTGTCGGTTTACGAGGGTATTCCGCATCTGCTGACGCCAGTCGTGACTGACATGTCGGAGGCTGCCAATGCGCTGCGCTGGTGCGTTGCGGAAATGGATCGTCGCTATCGATTGATGTCGGCTCTCGGCGTGCGCAATATTGGCGGCTATAACCGCAAGGTCAAAGAGGCAATCGACGCCGGCGATCCGATCAAGGACCCAACATTTACTCCGCCACCCCTTGAGGATGAAGAGAAGCCCGTCGAGCATCCGACGCTGACGCCATTACCTTACATCGTCGTCATCATCGATGAGCTGGCTGACATGATGATGATCGTCGGCAAGAAGGTCGAGGAGCTCATTGCCAGGCTTGCGCAAAAGGCCAGAGCATCCGGCATTCATATGCTGTTGGCCACGCAACGGCCGTCCGTTGATGTGATTACCGGTTTGATCAAGGCCAATGTACCGAGTCGCATTGCGTTCCAGGTTTCGGCAAAGGTGGACTCCCGGACCATACTGGACCAAATGGGCGCGGAGAACCTGCTGGGCCATGGCGATATGCTCTATCTCCCGCCGGGCACCTCGCTGCCAACACGTGTGCATGGGGCGTTCGTGGCTGACCACGAAGTGCATTCGGTCGTCCGGCATCTGAAGAAAAGCGGTGCGCCGCGTTATTTGGATGAAATTCTCGAGGGCCCCACGAGTCCAACCCCGGGACTGGCCGGAATTGACAACTTTCCGGCAGCAGGCGCTGATGCCGAGCAGGATCCGCTTTATGACCAGGCCGTGCGAGTCGTCATGGATACGCGCAAAGCATCGATTTCGGGCGTTCAGCGTCGTTTGAAGATTGGCTATAACCGCGCCGCACGGATGGTCGAGTCGATGGAGGCGGCCGGTCTGGTTGGACCGCTGCAGCCAAACGGGACCCGGGAGATACTCGTGCCCACTGCTGCAGAGGACTAGGAGCTGGGGTTTGACAGAACGAATTACAGCTTTCGCAATCCTGCTTTTCGCTGCAGGCACGGCATTCGCCGAGGCGGCCGACGACGATGCGGGCAAGCGTCTTGTCGATGAATTTGTCGACAACGTCGTTACCTTCCAGGGCAGTTTCGAACAATCGCTGATCGATGCCGACGGGCTGGTTGTCGAGAACACCTCAGGTATGCTCGAGATTCAGCGCCCCGGCCGGTTTCGCTGGTCGTATATTGATCCCTATGAGCAATGGCTGATTGCCGATGGCGTCAATATCTGGAGTTACGACGTCGACCTTGCGCAGGTAACCGTCAAACCTCAGGCAGAGGCGTTGGCGAATACACCCGCGCTGTTGCTGAGCGGTGCCGATGATGCGCTCGATCAGTTCGAATACCAGGGCAGCTACGTCGAAACGGTAACGACCTGGGTACGCCTCGTGCCGAAAAATACGGAGAGCGGTTTTGAGCGAGTCGAGCTCGGCTTCATTGCAGACACGCTGAATCGCATGGTGTTTTACGACAACCTCGAGCAGACAACCTTGGTGCAGCTTTACGAGGTGACGGTCAATGACCCGATAGACCCGGCACGATTCAGGTTCAACGTGCCGAGCGGTGTAGACGTCGTCGGCGCCCCGGCCGTCGCCGACGCGACGGGTCCCTGATGCTGCCTTTGCGCCATGCGCGTCGCTGGCGGATAGCCGGCCTCGTGCTCCTTCTGCTGGTACTTGCTGTTACTTTGATGCCCGCCGTATGGATGTGGCCTCAGAGGCAAGAGATGGTTCGGTGGTTGATCCACGCCGATAAGTGGCTGCATGCGATCACGTTCGTCTTTCTTGCGATCTGGTTCGCGGGCCAGTATCGCCCGAATTCGTATTGGCGAATAGGCATTGGTCTGGTCTTATTCGGGGCACTCATCGAAGCGTGCCAGCGACTTGTTACCTATCGTTCATCCGAGTGGTTCGACATCGTGGCAGACGCTGCGGGTATCGCCGTCGGTCTTGCAGTGGCGATGGCCGGCCTCGGTGGCTGGAGCCTGCGACTGGAGGAGTGGCTCGCCACCAGAAAAGCAGGCGCCCGCATTGACTGATCTGTTTGCTGACGCTGAGACAGCCGCCGCGGAGCGGCCGCTTGCGGATCGCATGCGTCCCACAGCTCTCAATGACTTTTCGGGCCAGGCGCACCTGCTCGATGAAGGCAAGCCGCTGCGGCGCGCCATTGAACATGGCAGAGCGCACTCGATGGTATTCTGGGGCCCGCCGGGTACCGGCAAGACGACACTTGCGCGTATGATCGCGGCAACGACAGATTCCCATTTTATCGCGCTGTCGGCGGTCATGGCAGGCGTCAAAGACATACGCACGGCGGTTGCCCAGGCACAGCAACATCGACAAATGTCGGGCAAAGGCACCATCCTGTTTCTCGATGAAGTTCATCGATTCAACAAGTCTCAACAAGATGCGTTTCTTCCATACGTGGAGGACGGTACCCTGACGTTTATCGGTGCGACGACCGAGAACCCGTCCTTCGAACTGAATAATGCGCTGCTTTCGCGTGCGCGCGTCTACGTGCTGAAGACGCTTGGCACGGAAGAGTTGCTCGGTATCCTGCGGCGCGCGCTGAATGACGGCGAGCGCGGTCTGGCCGGCAATTTCGAAATCGACGAAGACGCGCTGCGGATAATTGCGACCGCCGCCGACGGGGACGCGAGGCGCGCACTTAACCTGCTGGAACTTGCCGCAGATCTTAGCGATGGCCGGCAGATTGCCGAACACACCGTCAAGGAAGTGGCGTCCGGAGGCCGGCGACGATTCGACAAGCAGGGAGAATACTTCTACGACCAGATTTCGGCCTTACACAAGTCCGTGCGTGGCTCGGATCCGGACGCATCACTGTACTGGCTCATGCGCATGCTGGACGGCGGCTGTGACCCGCTTTATGTCGCCAGACGTATGGTTCGAGTTGCCTCAGAGGACGTCGGCAATGCCGACCCGCGCGCGCTCCGGCTGGCCCTGGATGCCTGGGAGACGCTAGAGCGACTTGGCAGCCCCGAGGGCGAGTTAGCGCTTGCGCAGGCGGTTGTTTATCTTGCCTGCGCCGCAAAGAGCAATGCCGTCTACAAGGCGGCCAATGCGGCCGCAAGCGACGCACAGGAATTCGGCTCTCTCGAGGTGCCGATGCATCTCAGAAATGCACCGACGCGCCTGATGGAGGATCTCGGTTACGGCGAGAATTATCGATATGCCCACGATGAGGACGGCGCAGTGGCGGCGGGAGAAAAGTACTTTCCCGACGACATGGATTCGCGGACGTATTATCATCCCGTGCCGCGGGGACTTGAGATCAAGATTCGCGAAAAGCTGGCCGAGATCAGGAAATCCGAACCTGGAAAACAATGATTGATCCCAAACTACTCAGGCAGGCGACCGCAGACGTAGCTGCCAACCTTGCGCGCCGAGGCTTTGCCTTCGATGCTGCGGGTTACCTGGCGCTCGAAGATCGGCGCAAGCTGCTGCAGGTCGAGACCGAAGAACTGCGCAATGAGCGCAACACGAGTTCGAAAGAAATCGGCAAAGCAAAAGCAGCGGGCGAGGACATCGCGCCGTTGCTCGAAGCTGTCAAGGAGTTCGGCGAGAAGCTCGAGGGCCATGAGGCGGACCTGCAGTCGATCCAGGCCGAGCTGCGCTCGATCGAACTTGGCTTGCCCAACCTGCTGCAGGACGATGTGCCGGACGGCACGGACGAGTCCGACAATGAGGAGATACGTCGCTGGGGCGAGCCTACCGAATTCGACTTCGCGCCCAAGGACCACATTGAGTTGGGCGAAGCGCTGGGCATGCTGGACTTCGAATCTGCCAGCAAGATCTCCGGGTCCCGGTTCGTGGTTCTGCGTGGTCAGCTGGCACGTATGCAACGCGCGCTGATTCAATTCATGCTCGACACGCACACGAGTGAGCATGGCTACGAAGAATGCTATGTACCCTATCTGGTGCAGTCTCAGGCGCTCATTGGAACCGGCCAGCTGCCGAAATTCGGCGAGGATCTGTTCCAGACGACGACTGAGACACCGTTCTTTTTGATACCGACCGCCGAAGTCCCTGTAACGAATTTCGCTCGCGATACGATTTTCGATGCGGACGAGCTGCCGCTCAGGTACACCGCGCATACGCCGTGTTTTCGCTCCGAAGCTGGATCATACGGGCAGGACACGCGCGGCATGATTCGGCAACACCAGTTCGAAAAGGTCGAACTCGTGCAACTCGTGGCCGCGGATGCTTCGGTCGATGCGCTTGAGGAGCTCACGGGGAATGCAGAGACCATCTTGCAGCGCCTCGAACTGCCGTACCGGGTCGTCACATTGTGCTCTGGCGATGTTGGTTTCGGCGCGGCCAAAACTTACGATCTCGAGGTCTGGTTGCCCGGTCAGGAGACGTATCGTGAGATTTCCTCTTGCAGCAACTGCACAGATTTTCAAGCGCGCCGCATGCAGGCACGGCGGCGAAACCCTGAAACGGGCAAGCCGGAACTCATTCACACGCTGAACGGTTCAGGCGTTGCGGCCGGGCGCGCGCTGATCGCGGTCATGGAAAACTACCAGCAGGCTGACGGCAGCATTCGCGTGCCCGACGTCTTACAGCCCTACATGGGTGGCGCTACTTCGATTCAGGGATAGACCCGGTACTGGAACTCCGGCGGCACGACATCATAGCGCGGCTGCAGAAACATCACGAGATCCGTCAGCTCCTGAACCGTCATGAAGCCGTTGTAAACGTACATGTTTGATGAGCCGTCTTTTGCGACCAGGTCCGCAGGATAGCCATCTGCCAGTTTGTGCGACGGATTGATGATCGCGGTAACCAACTCGCCATAGGTCTTGACGCGGGTCACCGGGCCACCGAGTTCAACATACGGCTCGAATCCTGGAATAGTGGGAAGTTCCTCACCCTCGATCGTATGGCACTGATTGCAGTGCATGTACAGGAACGTCTCACGTCCGGCCATCGCGTTGCCCTCGGGCAAACGAAAGCCGCGCTCGGACATCGTGCGGTCTTTATCGCAACCGCTCAGGCCGACAAT
>CAMYMP010000036.1 GCA_947259435.1 uncultured Woeseiaceae bacterium | reverse complement strand
GAGGACTATGCACCCGGCTACCGCTTTGATACGGTGATTGCCCGGGCCGTGGCAGCCGTGCCGCGGCTCCTGGAGCTTGCCGGGCACCACGTTGGAGAGGGCGGGGTGTTTGTTGCGCTGAAAGGCCGCAATCCGGCAGAAGAATTAGAATCGTTGCCCGACAATTGGCGATTTGAAGTGACGGAACTCAAGGTACCGGGACTCGAGGCGGGCTCCCGGCACGCCGTGTTGATCGAGCACAAATAGGTTTATGGCACGCATCATTGCAGTAGCAAACCAGAAAGGCGGGGTCGGCAAGACGACGACCTGCGTCAATCTTGCGGCATCGCTTGCTGCGACGCAGCGCCGCGTGCTGCTGGTCGACATGGATCCACAGGGTAACGCGACGATGGGTTGCGGTATCAACAAGATGGAATTGGAGAACTCGGCCTGCGATGTGTTGCTTGGTGAAGCAACGGCGGCGGACACTATCATCTCGCCGCCTGAAGGCGGGTTCGCCGTGCTGCCGGCCAATGCGGATCTGACGCTCGCGGAGGTCAACCTGCTGCAGGAAATCGGCCGGGAGATGAAGCTCAAGAAGGCGCTCGCCCCGGTAGTCGGGCTGTACGATTTCATCCTGATCGACTGTCCGCCGTCGATTAACATGTTGACCGTGAACGCGCTGACGGCGGCGGACGGCGTGTTGATCCCGATGCAGTGCGAATACTATGCGCTCGAAGGCCTGAGTTCTCTATTGAGCACCATCGACCAGGTTCGGGACTCGGTGAACCCGGGCCTCGAGGTCTTCGGCATACTGCGAACGATGTTTGACCCACGTATTAACCTGTCCAATGAAGTGTCTATGCAACTGATCGAGCACTTCGACAGGCAAGTATTCCGTACAGTCATACCGCGCAATATCCGGCTCGCCGAGGCGCCGAGTTTTGGCCGTCCGGCATTGCTGCACGATCGCGCATCGCGGGGGGCAATCTCCTATCTCGCGCTGGCTGGGGAAATCTTGCGCAGGGAAGAGGGCCGCGAGGGCCACCTGCGCGCGGTATAGGAAATGTACAAATGACAGCAAAGAAAAGATTGGGCCGCGGCCTCGATGCACTGCTCAGCAAGCCGGTCGCCGAGACCGCCGCCATACCTGGCGCACCGCATGCCGACCAGCTGCGGCAAATTCCCGTCGATCTGTTGCAGCGCGGTCAGTATCAACCTCGCGTGGACATTCGCCAGGATACGCTGGACGATCTTGCGAACTCGATTCGCGCGCAGGGCGTCGTACAGCCCATCGTCGCAAGGCCGATCGGGCACTTCGATGGCGTACAGCATTACGAAATCGTTGCAGGCGAGCGCCGCTGGCGCGCGGCGCAAATGGCCGGGCTCGACGAAATCCCGGCCGTGGTCAGAGAGGTCCCTGACGAAGCGGCCATCGCGATGGCGCTTATCGAGAACATACAGCGTGAGAACCTGAATCCGCTCGAGGAATCGCGCGCCCTCGAGCGCCTGATTCGCGAGTTTGACCTGACCCATGCGCAAGCCGCCGAGGCTGTCGGACGGTCGCGCGCAGCTGTCAGCAACCTGCTGCGCCTGCAGGAGCTCTCGGAGAAAGTGAAGACGATGCTCGAATCCCGGCAGCTCGAAATGGGCCACGCCCGCGCGCTGCTGGCTATCAGTAATGCCGTGCAGCAGCACGATGCGGCAAGACAGGTCTTCAGGAAAGGGTTATCGGTCCGCGAAACCGAGCGGCTGGTCAAGCGCATGCTCGACACCGCGACAAAACCGAAGGTAGCAAAGCAGCCTGAATCAGGCAGCGCCGATATTCGGCGGCTCGAAATCGAGGTATCGGAAAAGCTCGGCGCCAAAGTGCACGTCAATCACACGAAGAAAGGCTCGGGCAAACTCGTGATCAGCTACAACAGCCTCGATGAGCTCGACGGCATCCTGAAACACATCAAATGATTGGTTTCTATTCGATGTTGAGCTGATTCATCAGCTTGAGCAAAACGCCGTTGGTCCAGCCAAATCCGTCCTGCACATCGTACTCGCCGCCTGTCGCAAGCGCTTGAGTGTGTTCGACGTCGTACTTTTCAAACAACTTGCCGGTTCGGTTGTATATTTCGATATTGTCTGAGGCCCATCGTGTACCACCGAGTTCCGCCTCGGTGACGAAACCATAGTTGCGCAAGCCCTCGAAAACGATCCACTGCAACGGCGCCCAGCCGTTTGGCCGGTCCCACTGCTGTCCGCTCGAATGCAGCGTCGTCAGCCAGCCACCGGACGCGAGAAACTCGTTCTGGATTTTCGTCATCACCTGAGTTGCCTGCGCGGCAGTGGCGATCTCGAGGAACAAGGGGAACGCTGCGGCGAGCGATGGGACGTGGGTTGGTTTCAGACTCGGGTATTGCAAGTCCGCAAAGAACCCGGAACCCGTGTCGAAGAACAGGCTTTGCAACTGCTCTTTGCGATACGCAGCCCGACCCGCGAAACGCTCAGCCAGTTCGTAGTCCGATCCCTCGTAGCAACTGGCAAGGCGACGCTCGAGCCCGTATAGCAAAGCGTTCAGATCAACAGGGAGAATCGTGGTCGTTCGAATCGACTCGAGGGTGGCCGAGTCATCAAGCCAACGGGTAGAGAAGTCCCAGCCGGATTCACAGGCAGCGCGAATGTTACGATAGTAGTCCTTTTCGTCGCGGCCGGAATTTGCGGCGTGCTCGACGTCTTCGGCGTAACTCTCCTGGCGCGGTTTGTCGCTGTCGTCCCAATAGCGATTGAGGTAGCCGTCACCGATCCTGACGACGCGTCGAATTGCACCACCGCTCTCTGGCAACGACTCTGCGCCGTGCATCCAGAAGTCGTATTCGCTCTGCAGCTGCTGAACGTACCTCTGGACTATCGATTCATCGTCACGGACCTGGGCCAACAGTTCTACCATCAGGACGAAGAATGGCGGCTGTGATCGGGTACAAAAGTAAGTGCGGTTGCCGTTTGGAACGAAACCGATGCGGTCGATCAGGTAGGCGAAGTTCTCGACCATGTCCTCGATCGCATCATAGCGACCGCTCTCAGCAAGGCCCAGCATCGTGAAATAGCTGTCCCAGTAGTAGATTTCACGAAAACGTCCGCCGGGCACGATGTACGGCCGCGGCAACTCGACCAGTGACGAATTCGGGTCGACATCATCGGCAGCTCTGGAAAGAATGCCCCATAGCTGTTCGATACGATCGCGAACAGGCGGAGCCTCGGCCAGCTTCGCCGCGACGTCGCCGTCTGCCGGCAGGGAAAAGTGCTCTTCAACGAAGCGCCGGATTTCGGCTGGATCATCCTTTTTCAGACGGGTGAATGCACTCAGAATCGCCGACACATCAGACTTCGGTGTCGCGTCAACGAAGGTCTTCGAGTCCGGGAACAAGTGCCGGCTTTGTACGAGCTCGAACAGCTCTCCGTAAATCTCGTCTGGACCGCTTATCTTTTGCATTTTCGTCTGTCTATGCGTGCCCCAGTTCTTCGGCCTTGCGCTTGAACAGGTAGAGAGTGAATAAGATGACGGCTATCGGTATCAGCGAGAAATAGAATGCGGTCTGCCCGCCGACTATTTCAAACAGATAACCCGTGATGATCGATCCGGATGTTCCGCCGAGCGCCGAAAACACGACGATCAGCCCGGCCATGGAGCCGTGCTGATGCGTCGGCAGCGCGGAGAGTATGACCGAGTTGATGGCAGGGTAAATTGGAGCGATACAAAAACCGATCAGCGGAAAAACGAACGCGGCCAGAGGCGCCGCGGCCAGGGTTGTTACCTGCGTGACCGACACCGAACGGGCCATTGGCAACGCGACGAGCACGAGCGTGGCCGCGAGCAGCAGCCCGATCGTCAACACCCGGTACCAGTCGAACTTCTTCAACACGATCCCGGCCGTAAATCGCCCGAGAGCCGTCGCCGCCGCAAGAATGCTGGCCATCTGAATGCTCAACGACGTCGAGAGATTGAGAATGCGGCTGTTAAACGTGGGCAACCACGACATGATGCTCTGTTCGATGAGGACATACAGGAAAGCGCTGATGACGAAGATCAGGACAAGCGGCCTGATGCAGAGCGCCATCATGTCCACGAATTCCTGCAGCAGCGACTTCGGGGTGGCGCTTTGTGCAGCGGATTCGTCGAGCTTCGCAAACAGCAGTAGCGCAAACGCAAGAAACGACAGCATGGCCAGCACGTAATACACAGTCAGCCAGCTTGTCGACGCCCTATCCGAGTCGTCAACAAACGCACCGAAGATAAAATAACCTGACAGCACGCCGATCATGAAGAACGACTCAAGAAAATTCATGACGCTGACATGTTCTTTGTTGTCTTTGGTGACAAGCCCGAGCGTCGCGTAAACGGACACCTTGACCAGGGCAAAGCCGACACCGGTCGCTGCAAAAAGCAGTTTGGTCATCCAGAACACAGGCAGCTGCGGCATCGTCAGGCAAACAACGCCGATGAACCCGAGCGCGATCAGCATCGAGCGTTTGTAGCCGATTCTGACGACGAAAGACGCAATCAGAAAAGACGTCAATGCTATCGATAAGTCCTTGAACGCCTCGAGGACCGCGGCGGACGACTCGGTCACGCCGTAACTGTTTTGCACCTGCAGGATCACGGTGCCGACGCTGTTCAACAGAATCGCGAACACGAAGTAGTTGATGAACAGCGAAACCTTTATGGGCCAGTTTTTCATATTCGGTCCTGCCGGCGGCTGTCGACGACGCTAGCTGAAGCCAGCATGAGAAAAGGGAGGGCCGCTGAGAACTCGTCTCAGCGGCCGCTACGCTTAGTCGCCGAAATCGTAGCCGACGCTGAATCGGACAGAAGTACCGAATATCGGCCGTCCGCTAGGCGCCGTAGGATCACGCGGGTCGCCTTCCGTGATGCCGTCGGAATCGTTCAGGTTGTCGCCGTGCAGCTGGAAGAAGAAGCCGGCGTCGTGATAGAGCAGCACGCCGAGGTCGAATTTGTTATAGCTCGGAAGTTTCACCGTATTGGCGTCGTCGCCGAAGCGATCGTCGACAAGTGTCACTGCGGCGTATACCGAGCCATCCCACTGACCCGCCCTGAAGTCATACGACGGAGAGATTCGCGCCTGAAAATCAGGCTGGCGCCGGACCTTGTTGCCCTTATCCGCGGTCGTGGTTGAATCCGTGATCTCTGCGTCCTGGAAGGTCAGCAGGAAGTTGACCGAGAACTCGCCGAAGATAAGTGTTCCGTCGGCCTCGATGCCGGTCGATTCTGTCTCAAATGCCGCGGCAGGAACCGTGGAACCAACCGTTGAGCTGAAGTCATCGTTCGTGTTGTGAAAAGCGGTCGCATAAAGCTCAAGCCAGTCATTGGTGAACTTCACGCCGGCTTCGAGTTGCTCCACCGAATTGACCGTTTCCGAACCACCACGTATGTCGTCGAAATGCGGGAACAGGAACCCGTCCGAGTAGCGCACATAGACGCCGAGATCGTCATTGACATCGAAGTTCGCCGCAACAGTCCAGGCCATCTCGTCGTCGGAGAGGTCCGTAATCAGATCGTTGGTGCCGTCCGGGAAGCCGCCGCCCGTATCGACCACGTAATCTGTTTCGAACGACTCTCTTCGCACCCCTGCGTCGATGCGCCACTGGTCGTTGACGTACCAGGAATCGGCAATATAGAACGCCTCGGCACTCGCATCGCCGGATGACTGGAGCCCGAACAGGAATCCTGCATCGCCGCCAGCGGCGGCAATATCAGCGGGCGTGATCGATGAATCGAGCGGCTCGCCGTTCTTGATGTTCTGCACCGGGATCGGATTACCGAGCGTCCACCAGTCGTCGGACGACCAGGAGGCCGTGTAATAGCCGAACGTCAGGTCGTGATTCTCGAACTGCTTGTTGATGCTGATGTCATTGATCTTGGCCTCGAGGTCTTTCAATACGACCCAGTGGCCGTAGGTTTGTGCCCAATCCGAATCGGCAAGTGGATCTGTTTGCATTACGTCACTCGCCAGGTACACAGGCCCGCCAATCACCGCGCTCAAATCCGAGACAGTCACCGGGCTGCCGGAAGGCACGAAGCCGAAGGTGTTTGCATCACCGGACGTGAAAGTAAATTGATCACGAGCCACGTCCGTTAGCGAAGTCGAAAACCTTCGTGTCGCCGGCCGGGTTGATCGGAATCTCACGAAACCGTGTTGCGTTACCGAGTTGGGCGAAGTCGCCCAGGTCGTTGCCCGTGTTCAGAGCGAACGGCAGAATCCACTGACCGAAGTCGTCGGTTACCCTGGCGAACAGATTGATCTCGCCGTCATCGAAGACGCGATTCAGGTTAATCGTGAATTGACTGCCTTCCTCTGCTGAGAACTGCGGGTCACGGATACCTTCGGACGAAGAGACGTAGCCGCCGACCATGTAATACAGGTTTTCCGTCAGCTCACCGCTAAGCACGCCGTCGAGACGCTGCAACCCGTAGTCGGAGGTCGTGTACTTGATGCGGCCCTCGGTATTTTCGCTGCCTTCCTTGAGATTGAAGTTGACGGTTACGCCAGGCTCGCCCTTGCCGAACACGGCATTCGGGCCGCCGCGCAGCGCCTCAACGCCGGCTATGGTTTCGTCGACGCGGAAGATCGAGGATTGCTCGAAAAAGGACAGCATCTCTGTCCCGTAGATCGGCGAGCCGTTGATTGCGAGAGTGACAAAAGGCGCGTCGCTGCCGCCCGGCAGTCCGCGTACGTCGATGTTAGCTCCCGCTACGCCGCCCGAGCTTTCCGCCCATACGCCCGGCACAGATTTGAAGAGGTCCGCGGTGCTCTTTGGAGAGAACTTGGCAATGGCTTCCGGATCGATCGTCGTTAACGCGAAGCTCGCTTGCTGCCGCTCCACGCCACCGCCGCCCGGCGTGCCGATACTGACGATTTCTTCGATCACCTCATCGTCATCGGCTTCCTGCGCATAAAGTGCCGCGCCGGGACCAAAAGCGAGCACGAGCGCAAGTGCGGCGCCACGCAAAAACTGGTTTGCCCTGAAGATATTGATAGTCATGTTCACACCCCTGTCAGCTCGATTTATTAAGTAATCGGGAAGCGCCACAAAAAGACTCGTGGCCGGGTTGCGACAGAGACGATTAGACAGCCAGACATCTCCCCCGAAACCTCCCTGCTGTCAGGAAAAACTACACCCTTCTGAAACGCATTTCAAACATTTTGTAATGCGTTTCAGAAACAAGTATAATTTTTAGATATTTTATGCACTTATAGGCACATAGCCGGCACCCGATATGAACGACAAGCGCACCGTGACGATGGACGACATTGCAAGGCTTGCCAAAGTGTCCAAACCGACGGTGTCGCGGGCGCTGAGCGGTAGCCCGCTGGTCAAGGAAGCAACGAAGAACAGAGTACTGTCGGTCGCGCAGCGACACGGTTACGCCGTCAACCGCAATGCGCAGAAGCTACGGCGCAAGAGAACGAACACGATCGCCGTGTCGCTGGACTTCCGGTCCCATCAGCAGGGCCACATTTCGGACCCGTTCATGTTCGATTTGCTGGCCGGCGTATCCGAGGCGCTCGGCGACAGGAACCAGGATCTGCTGCTGTGTGCGCCGAATCACAACGATACAGACGCATTCCAGAACATACTTTGGTCCAGAGGTTCGGACGGATTCATCATTCTGGGACAAGGACATCGCGAAGAAATGCTCAACGAGTTTGCGGCCACCGGCGCACCGATGGTCGTATGGGGCGCGGGCGCTGAGAGTGCGCCATATTGCGTCGTCGGCAGTGATAATCATCTGGGCGGTCGACTGGCAGGCGACTACCTGATGGATCGAGGGTGCCGGCACATTGTGTTCGTTGGAGATACGTCCTTCCGGGAAATCGGGCTGCGCTTCTCGGGCTTCAGCAGCGCGGTCGCCGCACGTAACCAGGATGTGAAAACCGACCGCATCGAGCTGCACAACTTCTCCTACGAAGCGGCTCATGACGCAGCGAATCACTATCTCGATGTCACCGAGCTTCGACCCGACGGTGTATTCGCTTTCAGCGATACGGCGGCAATGGCCTTCATCAGCGCGTTTCGTGAAGCCGGACTGCAGGTGCCCGGAGACGTGTCCGTCGTCGGCTACAACGATATTCCTTCGGCTGCCTATTTCACGCCGCGCCTGACCACGATCCGGCAGGATATCCACCAGGCCGGCCGCGTCCTTGTCGCCAAGCTGATGAGAATTCTCGATGGAGAACGGCCGAGTTCGGGCGTCATCAGGACAGAGCTAATCGTCCGCGAGACCTGAGTTGAGCGGACTCCCTCGAAAGACACCATAAACGCCGGAAAAACAGGGCAAAATGGGCCCGAATACCGCCCCGAGCCCTGTTGCCATGCCGGAGGGCTGACACTATAATGCGCACGCTTAATACAGGCCCGCCTGGATACCCCGCAAAGACATGCGCCACAAGCCGCCGGTTAGCCCGCTGGACGTGGCGTTTTTAGTGCCGGAGAAAAGCAGAAAATGCTCAGGGTGCTAGTCGGACAAACAGGGGTCGGGGCGGTTCTGGCCGCTGTGTTTTGGGTGTTTTTCGGACATGTCGCGGGCTACTCGGCGCTGCTTGGCAGCCTGACCTGCGTCATCCCAAATGCTTTTTTGGCGCTGCGGCTTGTGGTGCCACGCCGGGATCCCGGGGCAGAGGGTCTGGTCCGGGCGGCGTACATCGGTGAGCTCGGAAAACTGGCGTTAACGGTGCTGATGTTCAGCCTGGTTTTCGTCCTGGTGCGGCCGCTCGCGGCCTTGCCGCTGTTTACGGGATTCATCGCGGCGCAGCTTGTGACCTTTGCCGGCCTTTTGCTGCGGGACGAACAGGGACAAAACGGAAAAACGAGTAAGACGAATGGCGAGTGAAGGCGGACACGGCGCAAAAACCTCGGGCGAGTATATCCAGCATCACCTGCAAAACCTGCAGGTCTGCAGGGACACAAGCGGCGAGTGGGTGTGGAACCAGTGTGCCGGTAACCCGATGGCGATCAACGTCGACTCGATGTTCTGGTCTGTTCTGCTCGGACTCGTGTTCGTTGTTCTGTTCCATGGCGTCGCAAGAAAGACATCGGCCGACAAGCCGAGCAGGTTCCAGGCGTTCGTCGAAATCATCGTCGATTTCGTCGACAGCTCTGTCAAAGACACCTTTCAAGGCAAGAGCCGGCTCATAGCCCCGCTCGGCCTGACGATTTTCGTCTGGGTGTTCCTGATGAACCTGATGGACCTCGTCCCGGTAGACTGGATTCCGCTGGCCGCGGAAGCCGCAGGCATCCCGTATATGAAGGTCGTGCCGACGACCGACGTGAACATCACGTTTGGCATGTCAATCGCGGTGTTCTTCCTGATTATCATTTATACGACGAAATACAAGGGCCCCTTCGGCTTGATCAAGGACCTGACGATGAACCCGATTGCGCCGCCGCTCAGGGGCCCCGGACTCATCGCGGCACCGTTCATCATCGCGTTTAACTTCATACTAGAAAGCGTCGCGCTGCTGGCCAAGCCCGTTAGCTTAAGCCTGCGACTCTTCGGCAACATGTTCGCCGGCGAACTCATTTTTATCCTGATCGCGTTACTTGGCCTGTGGCAGCTACCCCTGCACTTCGGCTGGGCCGTATTTCACGTGCTTATTGTGACGCTGCAGGCCTTTATTTTCATGATGCTGACCATAGTTTATTTGAGCCTTGCGTCGGAATCACACTGATTTTATTCGATTTAATTCAACAAGCTGGACTTGATCCTATCTAGGAGAAACTGATGGAAACTGTTATTGGCTTCACGGCGATCGCCGTCGCACTCTTGATCGGCCTTGGGGCGCTGGGCGTCGGTATCGGCATGGGTCTTCTGGGCGGCCGCTTCCTCGAAGGTGCTGCACGGCAGCCCGAGCTGGCGCCGATGCTGCAGACCAAGATGTTCATCGTCGTGGCGCTGCTCGACGCTGTCGCGATGATCGGTGTCGGTATCGCGCTGTTCTTCGCGTTCGCGAATCCGTTCGTCGATCAGCTAAAAAACGCACTGGCCCCGGTTGCCGGCTAGGACAAAACCGTCGCCGTCATAGCGACAGGTTTCGAGAGAT
>CAMYMP010000035.1 GCA_947259435.1 uncultured Woeseiaceae bacterium | reverse complement strand
GAGCCCGGATCGCATTCCGCACGTCGAGGATGGTGAGTTGACGGTCCGCAAGCCGTGTCGGGTCCAGCAGTATCCTGATCTGCCGTTCCGCGCCACCCGACACATTGACCTGTGAGACGCCGGGCACGCCGGACAGGCGCGTGCGTACGTTGTCGACGACAAAATCGCGCATCATCACCATGTCGATGTTGCGCGGGTTTCCCGGCAATGGCGAGATCGCAAAATACATGAACGAGTTGGCCGAGAACGAATTGGCAAATACCCGCGGTTCGTCGACGTTCTCAGGGTAAGAAGGGACCTGGTTCAGCGCGTTGTTCACTTCGATCAGCGTTTGCGTGATGTCAACGCCGAACGGAAAATCAAGCTCGATCACCGCTCTGCCGCTGGACGCGGTGGATTCAAGCCGCTGCATGTTGGGCAGGGTACGAAGGTACTCCTCCTGCTCGATCAGGATTTCCTTCTCGACATCCTGCGGCGTTGCGCCCGGCCACGATGTCTGGATGGAGATCGTTCGGACTTCAAGGTCCGGGATCATTTGCACGGGCACGCGAGCCGCGGCCAGGACACCCAGCACGGAGATGATCAGCGCGGCCACTGTCATCAGGATGCCGTTCCTTACGATGGCGTCGAACATGGCTAGCGACTGCCGTCCACGATAGAGACTGCCTGGCCTTCCTGCAGCATCTCGTTGCCACGGACCACGACGACATCGCCGTCAGCAAGCCCGATGGTGATTTCGACGACACCGTCAAATTCAGAGCCGGTGCGCACGACCTGCTCGCGGACGACGGGAAGATCACCTCCGGCATCGACGACCCAGACCGTCACACGACCGTCCGGAAAGCGCAGAATAGCGTCCCGGGGAACCGTAACACCACCGCGGCCAGTGTCGATATTGAGTTTGCCGCGGGCCGACATACCCGGCGTGATCAAGAGCCCATTACCGGTGTCATTGGTGTTCGCACGCACCCTGACCAGGAATGTCCGCGCGCTCGGGCTCTTGACCGGCACGATCGCATCGACGTAACCCGGGATCGAACGATCCGGGAATGCATCCAGTGTGATTTCGACCGGCGTTTCGGGCGATAAAGCGGCGAAGTTGTCTTGTCCAACACGAAAGTCGAAGCGCAGATTGTCCGTCGCCACCAGCTCGAAAAGCCCGTCACCGGGATTCACCCACTCGCCGACTTCGGCATAACGCTCGCTGATAACTCCTGCGAACGGCGCCTTGAGCGTATTGCGTTCGACAATGGCCTGCTGCTCGCGTGCCGCGGCCTGCGAAGCGACCAGCACGTCGCCGGGCATCGGCAGCGGCAATTTCACGCTGGCGCACTTCGGCAAGGGCACGTTCGAGCGCGAGCCGTGCCAATTCTGCATCCAGCTTGAGCAGCACGTCACCGGTCTCGACGCGATCACCCTCATCAATCGCCAGTTCGGCGACGAGCCCGGCGACGGCGGTGGATAGCACCGCCGTGCGTGGAGAGGTAACGGTGCCGGTTACGTTGATCTGCTTGACGACGGCACGATTCGAGACGGTTTCGACCTGCACCGGTACTTCAGCAGCTCCGTTAGCGGAAATGAGAATGGTGCCGAGCAGGATAATGGCACGACAACGATATGGCATGGGCATCCTTGGTTGTTGCCTGGTGGTGATATTGGACACGAAGCCGTCATTTTAGATTGAAAACGCGCGCCGTTCCGATTGTTCTCACTGCGGAGCAGGAAGACCATCTGCTAAGCGCAGAGCCCACGTAACTGCATCGAACGCAACCGCAAGAGGCGAGCCGATCATCCAGGACAACCTGAACCGGCCGTGGGCTTCGGATTGAAATTCGTTCTCATTGTAGAAAACATTCCTATTTGATCCACGTGTTCACATTCTTATCGTCGTTATTCACTTGCGTGGGATAGAGAAGAGCTTTTCAGTGGGTTCCACGGATAGGAGAAAGGTGCGTGAGATTTGCGTGTATAAGCTGTGCATCGTCATGCTTTGTGGTGCAAATAGAGCAACGGGCGCCCCGGTAACTCTCTGCAATATAAAGCCTCAGGCGAACCAACAGTTGCGCTCCTGGTCGATCAAGGCCGTGCTGCCGAGCAGGACATGCAACCGGATAGCAATCGCGGTGATTCCTGATTGAAAGGTGAATGCCTCGGCCCCATTAACCTAAAAGCATATGCGCGAAGTGCTATCCTAGAAGGCGCCCAGCGTCGGGAGCGGGGTCGTGAGTACCGATTTGCTGCGGGGGTTTCGTCTCGGTGGCCTGGTCATTGAGCCACTGACAGGCGAGGTAACGAGTCCGGCAGGGCCGCGGCACGTGCAGCCCAAGGCGATGCAGGTACTCGTTTGCCTGGCGGAGAACCCGGGCGAGCTCGTGACCCGGGAACGGCTCCTCGAGAATGTCTGGGGAGACCCGTCAGCC
>CAMYMP010000034.1 GCA_947259435.1 uncultured Woeseiaceae bacterium | reverse complement strand
CAGATGGGCACCACGTAGCGTGCCTGTCACCACAGGTCCGAAACCACGCATGACAAATACTCGGTCGACCGGCAGGAAGGGATGACCAACGTCAGCATTGCCGTCCTGCACCGGATCCAACCGTGCCAGCGCTGCGCGCAGCACGTCGAGTCCTGTATTTGCGACAGCGGATGTGCACACGATATCCGCCGTGTCGAGAAACGTGCCAACGACGTGGGACCTAACAGCGTCGATCACGAGTGCGAGCTCTTGAGCGGAGACGAGGTCCAGTTTAGTGATCACAATCACGCCGCGATTCACACCGAGCAGCTGAGCGATATCGAGATGCTCCTGCGTCTGCGGCATGATGCCTTCATTCGCTGCCACGATGAGCAGGGCGCCATCGATTCCCGTGGCGCCGGATATCATGGTCCTGACGAAGTTCCGGTGACCAGGGACATCGATGAGGTCGATCATCGCGCGCCCGACCCGAAGATAGGAAAAGCCCAATACGATGGACAGGCCGCGCTCTTTCTCCTCTTTGAGGCGATCCGTATCGATCCCGGTAAGGGCACGCACCAGCGCGGTCTTGCCGTGATCGACGTGACCGATAACGCCGAGCGTGAGTTGCTCGGTCATGCCAGGGCGCGGCCGATGGCGCCGATGAGATCTTCTATGTCCCTCTCGAGCACGGTGCGGAGATTGAGATGAAGCCGATCGTTGGCGATGCGCCCGATGATGCCAGGCGCGCCGACGCGTAAGCGGTGAGCAAGCGCGGCGGCGGATAAGGCATCGTGGTGCAGCTGGATTACCGTGCTCGGAATGCTGCTCATCGGCAGGGAGCCGCCGCCGGCAAA
Source organism: uncultured Woeseiaceae bacterium (assembly GCA_947259435.1). The sequence goes on along the minus strand of CAMYMP010000034.1, from coordinate 1,751 downwards.
ACTCACATCGTCCCGAAGGCACCCATTTAAACCGGGACTGGCGATCAGCTTTCTCAGCACACGCTTTGAACGGCGTTCGATGCTCGCCTTGTCTTCGCTGATCATCCTGAGTACCGGGATGTCTGCCAGGGGATTATTCGGTGGCAAATAGAGTCGTAACGTCGCGTTCAAGGCGGCCAGGGACAGCTTGTCGATACGCATCGCGCGTAACATGGGATTTCTCTTGATTCGGGCGATGAGCTCAGCGTGGCCGAGAATGATCCCGCACTGAGGGCCGCCCAACAGTTTGTCACCACTGAATGTCAGGAGATCTGTACCCGCGGCAACGCAGGCCTGCACCGTGGGCTCTTCCGATAGATCGGCTGCTTCGAGCTCGACCAGCGCCCCGCTGCCAAGATCGTGCATTAGCAGCAGCTCATTCTCGTGTGCCAGCAGGTAAAGCCGGCGATGCGGTAGTTGCTAGGGTGCGACGTGAGGAGGACGCGAGTTGCGTCGCCTATACCCGCCGAGAAGTCTCCCAGGCGAGTCTTGTTGGTCGTGCCGACCTCCACCATGCGCGCGCCACTCCGGGCAATGACGTCGGGCATGCGAAAAGAACCGCCGATCTCGATGAGCTCGCCCCTCGAGATCACGACTTCACTTTCACGACAGAAGGTGTTCAGTGTCAGCAGGACGGCGGCCGCACAGTTGTTGACTACAACGGCTGCCTCCGCGCCGCTTAGGCGGGTGAGCAGCGCCTCTACATGCTGATAACGCGAGCTGCGTTTCCCCGTCTCCAAATCCAGCTCCAGATTCGAATACCCGCGTGCGATTCGGGTAACAGCCGCGATGGCTTCATCAGCCAGCGGTGCCCGGCCAAGGTTGGTATGAATCACGATGCCCGTCGCGTTGATGACGTGGCGAAAGCCATCGCAGCGGCGCCTGACGAGGTCCGCGCGGAGCAAGTCGAAGTACGCGGCATCTTCGAGATCGGTCGGTGGTTCGATGCCACGGGCGGCCTTGTCACGAATGCGTTCCAGGTGGCTGCGCATGATATCGGCGACTTCGCTACGGCCGAATTCGGCGCATAGATCGGATGCGTGCTGCGAGCGCAGCCAGCGGTCTATCGCGGGCAATTGCCTAAGTGCCTGAGACATTTTTCTTTTTTGCCGAGTGTCCAACGACTATTAGAACCGGGCTCGAAACCCTTTGGCTCACTTCGCGGCTATGCGGATTCCGAGATAGCTTTTTATATCATGTCATGGAGGGCCCGCTCACGATTTCTATCAATTTGTCGCCGCTCGATTCGACGAACTCTCCGATGCATATCATGGATCGCCCGCTGTTGCGTGCGATGGCCTGCACCGTGGCTTCCGCGTCAGTCGTGACGGCCACGAGCAGGCCGCCGCTCGTCTGTGGATCAAAGAGTATTTGTCGTTGCGCCTCGGTCATTGCCCCGATCCTTGCCCCATAACTTTCGAAGTTCCTTTGCGTGCCGCCCGGGATGCAACCTTGTTGTCGATACTCCTCAGTCGCTTCGAGCTGGGAAATCCGATTGAATTGAATCTGCGCACCGAGGCCGCTGCCTTCGCACATCTCGCTGAGATGGCCCAATAGGCCGAATCCGGTCACGTCAGTCATCGCCGTAACACCGTCGATGCGGGCCAGCTCCGCCCCAATCGTGTTGAGTTCGAACATTGCATCCCGGGCTATGTGGCGATGTTCGGAGTGCAGTTTCTTTTGCTTTTGTGCCGTGGTCAGAATGCCTATGC
>CAMYMP010000033.1 GCA_947259435.1 uncultured Woeseiaceae bacterium | reverse complement strand
AGAGGCGGCGACGTCGCGCGCGGTGGAATACGATGGTCGGATCGTCGCGAGGATTTTCGCACCGAGGTCCTGGGCCTGATGAAAGCCCAGATCGTCAAGAACACGGTCATCGTGCCGACCGGCGCCAAGGGCGGCTTCTTTCCGAAACGGCTCCCCGAGGGCGACCGGGACGCAGTACTGCAAACCGCCATCCAGTGCTACAAAACATTCATATCGGGCCTTCTGGACATTACGGACAACGTAGTAGACGGGAAAGTCGTGACGCCTCAAGGTGTTATCAGACGCGACGGTGAAGATCCATATCTCGTCGTGGCCGCTGACAAGGGCACCGCGACCTTCTCCGACATTGCGAATGAAATTTCGACACGTTACGGCTTCTGGCTGGACGATGCGTTTGCCTCCGGCGGCTCGGCCGGCTATGACCACAAGGGCATGGGCATCACCGCTCGCGGGGCCTGGGAGGCCGTGCGCCGCCACTTCCGCGAACAGGGCCTCAATGTGCAAAAAGACCCGTTCACGGTAGCCGGCATCGGTGACATGAGCGGCGATGTCTTCGGCAACGGCATGTTGCTGTCGCGCAAGATCAGACTGGTCGCCGCGTTCAATCACAGGAACATCTTTCTCGATCCTGGCCCCGATATGGCCGCAAGTTTCAAAGAGCGTCAACGTCTCTTCAAGAAACCCGGATCGAGCTGGCAGGACTATGATGACTCGCTGATATCAAAAGGCGGCGGCGTCTATTCGCGGCAGGCGATCTGCTCTGGAACGGCGGCATCGGCACCTACGTCAAGGCAAGCAGCGAGAGCGATGCTGACGTTGGCGACCGCAGCAATGACGATGTTCGCGTCGACGCAAAGGAGCTGAACTGTAAAGTAGTGGGCGAAGGCGGCAATCTGGGTCTGACTCAGCGTGCGCGCATCGAATACAGTCTTGCCGGTGGACGCATCAATACCGACTTCATCGACAACTCGGCGGGCGTGGACTGTTCGGACCGCGAAGTCAATATCAAAATTCTGCTGAGCGATGTCACGAAAGCAAATGACATGTCGCGCGAGAAGCGCGACGAGCTGCTCGCATCTATGACAGACAATGTTGCTGAACTGGTGCTGCGCAATAACTATCTGCAAACACAGTCCATCAGTATGAGCGAGATACGCTCACTCGAGCGAATCGACGAGATCGCGCAGTTGATCAAGAATCTCGAGAAGACCGGGTTACTTGACCGCGCCCTCGAGTACCTGCCAGACGAGACAGAAATCGTTGACCGGCGAAATCTCAACCAGGGCTTCACCCGCCCGGAACTCGCTGTTGTGCTGAGTTATGCCAAGATCGATCTTTACAACGGCTTAATAGACTCGGGCGAAAAGCTCGAGGACTTTCTGATTGTCGACCCGCTGCGCTACTTTCCTAAGGTACTGCGGCGACGTTACGTCGAATTTTTCCCTGGCCACCGGCTGAGCCGGCAGATTCTTGCAACTTTGATTGCCAACGACCTCGTCAATCGCATGGGGCCCGCGTTTGTCAAACGCGTGCAGGACGATACGGGCGCGGACATTGTGACAATCGCGCGCGCCTACACCGTTGCCCGAAAAATCTGCGGCGCCCGCAATCTGTTCAAAACGATCGAGTCGCTCGACAACGAAATACCTGCGCGCGCCCAGATGTCGATGATGTTCGAAGTCAGCCGGACGCTGCGCCATGCATGTTATTGGCTGATCAATCGCTACGGCGACAAGCTTCAAATCGAACCTGCTGTTGAACGCCTGAAGGAAGGAATGAACGACGTGTACACGCGTACCGGTAATACGATGTCGCCGAACGCGCGCATGCGTCACAATGAAGCCGCGGCTGAATACACCGAAATGGGCGTAGCTGAGAATCTTGCGCAACGTATGGCCTCGCTGCAGTTGACGCGAGCTGCGCTCGACATTGCGGATCTCGCCGCGGAATACAAACGTGACGTCATCGAAACCGCAAAACTCTATTCCGCCTTCAATCGCGAGCTGGGTCTGTTCTGGTTACACGCCGGGGCCGAGGATTTGCGGGTTCAGGGTCGCTGGCAGGCAATCGCTCGCAGCAACCTTCGGGAGGATCTG
>CAMYMP010000032.1 GCA_947259435.1 uncultured Woeseiaceae bacterium | reverse complement strand
CCTTGTTCGCCGCAGATCCCTATCTTGAGATCCTTGCGCACCTCGCGGCCGCGCTGCACCGTCTCTTCGATGAGCTGGCCGACACCCTGTATGTCCAGCACTTCGAACGGATTGTCCTGCAGGATTCCCGATTCGTTGTACATCGGCAGGAACTTGTTCTCCGCGTCTTCACGCGAGAACGAAAAGGTAGCCTGAGTGAGGTCGTTCGTGCCGAACGAGAAGAACTCTGCACTTTCGGCCAGCGGCCTTGCCCGGGTGCAGGCACGCACGGTCTCTATCATCGTGCCGAATTTAAACTGCAGTTTTTGACCGGTCTCTTTCTCGAGTTGTTTTGTCAGTTTGTCAACCGTGCGCTTCACGTGCGCCAACTCTTGCGAGGTGATCACCTGCGGCACCATGATCTCAGGTTGCACTTTTATGCCTTTCTTGGCGCACTCCGCCGCGGCTTCGAGTATTGCCTGGATCTGCATCGCGTAGATCTCAGGGTAGGTGATGCCCAGACGCACGCCGCGATGACCCAGCATCGGGTTGGTCTCCTGCAGCTCGCGCACCTTCTGCAGCATTCTTTCTTTCTTCGTCAGCGCATCGATAACGTGTTCCTCGCTGAGCTCGGTGAACGCCTCGGGCAACGCGGGCGCCGATGCTATCGAGGCCAACGCAGTCTGGCGGCCTCTGACGACATTCCGATACAGGCGCAAAGTCTCGACCTGCTCGAGCAGCTGCTGTTCGGTCGGCAGGAACTCGTGCATTGGCGGGTCCAGTAAGCGCACGGTCACGGGATCCGGAGACATCACCGAGAACAACTCGATGAAGTCGGCGCGCTGTATTGGCAGAAGATGTTTGAGTGCCGCTTTTCTGTCTTCCTTGTTGTTCGCGAGGATCATATCGATCACGATGGGCAGCCGGTCGCTGGCATTGAACATGCGTTCCGTGCGGCATAAGCCTATTCCCATCGCTCCGTACTCGTGCGCCTTGCGCGCCGCGTCCGGCGTGTCGGCATTGGCCATCACTTTGAGGTCGGCAATCTCGTCGGCCCAATCGAGCAGCACCTTGAGTTCATCAGAAAAGTGTGCGGCCAGCGTCGGAATGGCACCAAGATAAACTTCGCCCGTAGCGCCGTCGAGCGTGATGACGTCACCCTCATGAAGAATATAGTCACCGATCTTGGCCAGCCGCAGCCCGACGTCAACCTCGATTCCCTCGGCCCCCGCTACGCACGGCTTGCCCATGCCTCGCGTGCGAGGTCTTGCCGCCCCGGCTCGTCAGAATGCCTTCAGCCGCGAAGAAACCATGGATGTCTTCCGGCCGCGTCTCTTCGCGCACCAGGATGACCTCCTCACCGGACCGGCCGAGCTTCTCGGCAAGGTCCGCGTCGAATACGCACTTTCCGGCGGCAGCGCCGGGTGATGCCGGCAATCCCAGTGCGATTGGTTTTACCGCGCTATCCGGGTCAAGGCTCGGATGCAGCAGCTGTTCCAGTATTTCCGGGTCGATGCGGAGCAGCGCCTGCTCCCTGGAGATCAATTTCTCGCGATACATGTCGACCGACGTTTTCACAGCCGCAGCCGCATTCATCTTGCCGTTGCGCGTTTGCAGGCAGTACAGGGTCCCTTTCTCGATCGTGAACTCGTAGTCCTGCACTTCCTGATAATGCGACTCGAGCTTATCGCGCAACTCGACGAGCTGCGCGTACTGCGACGGCATCTCGGCTTCCATTTGCACAAGAGGCTTGGGCGTACGAATGCCCGCAACAACGTCTTCGCCCTGCGCATTGGTCAGGTATTCGCCGAACATCTCGTTTTCGCCGGTACCGGGATTGCGCGTGAACCCGACACCCGTGGCACAGTCATCGCCCATGTTTCCAAACACCATCGTGCAGATGTTTACCGCAGTGCCGTTTGCCATATCGGGCGTTATGTGGAACTCGCGGCGATAGTCGACAGCGCGTTTGCCCATCCAGGAGCGGAACACCGATTCGACCGCTAGCTGCAGTTGCGTCATTACGTCTTGTGGAAAATCTTTGCCCGTCTCCTGGCGAACGACCGCGAGGAACCTCTGACTGATCTCTTTCAGATGGGTGGCTTCCAGTGCCACGTCCGCTTTCACTCCGGCCTGCTGTTTGACCTCGTCGAAGTGTTCATCGAACTTCTCATCGGCAATACCCAGCGCAACCTTGCCGAACAACTGGATGAAGCGCCGATAAGCGTCGTAGGCGAATCGCTCGTCGCCGGTTTGCTCGATCAGGCCGGCCAGCGTGTCGTTATTGAGGCCCAGGTTCAGGATGGTGTCCATCATGCCGGGCATCGATAAAGCGGACCCGGATCGAACCGATACCAGCAGCGGATCGGAGCCTGTGCCAAAAGTCCTGCCGGTCGCAGCCTCGAGCTTGCCGATTTCCGCTTTGACCGATGTCATCAGCTCCGCCGGGAGTTCGTTCTTCTCCAGGTAGGCGAGACAGGCCTCGGTCGTGATGACGAAGCCTGGCGGGACGTTGAGGCCTATCTGCGTCATTTCGCACAGATTTGCGCCTTTGCCGCCGAGCAATTTCTTGTTATGG
>CAMYMP010000031.1 GCA_947259435.1 uncultured Woeseiaceae bacterium | reverse complement strand
TTTCGCATAGCTTTCTTTGTCGCCGCTGGCCATTTTGCTGAGCATGTTGATGACCCGTCGGGTCAGTGCGCCGCGCATCGCGTCCAGATCCGGATTCTTCTGCAGCAGTTCGCGCGAGATGTTCAGAGGCAGATCCGCGGAGTCGACGACACCTTTGACGAAACGCAGATAAAGCGGCAGAAACTGCTCCGCATCGTCCATGATGAAGACGCGTTGCACGTAAAGTTTAAGGCCTTTGGGCGCGTCGCGATTCCACAGGTCGAAAGGCGCGCTCGCGGGAATGAACAGCAGGCTCGTGTATTCCCGCTTGCCCTCGACGCGATTGTGACTCCAGGTCAATGGATCGACGAAGTCGTGCGCCAGGTGTTTGTAGAATTCCTTGTACTCGTCGTCATCGATTTCGCTGCGTGGCCGGGTCCACAGCGCGGTGGCAGAATTAACGGCTTTCGCGTCTTCTCCTTCTGCGGTTTCGTTTTCCAGCATGACGGGAAAGGCGATGTGATCGGAATACTTGCGAATCAGGGCTTCGAGCCGGAACGCGTCCAGGAATTCCTTCTCGTCCTCTTTCAGGTGCAGGGTGACGGTAGTGCCGCGTGCATCCCGGTCTACGGACTCAATGCTGAACTCGCCCTGCCCGTCCGATTCCCAACGCACCGCGCGACCCGCCTCCAGGCCGGCCTTGCGTGTGATCACCTCAACCCGGTCGGCCACGATGAAGGCCGAATAGAAGCCGACACCGAATTGACCGATGAGCTTGGCGTCTTTCTTCTCGTCACCGGTCATTTGCTGCAGGAACTCGGCGGTGCCGGAGCGGATGCCGATCCTGAGTTCCGGGTCGACTTCCAGCAGGTCGGGCGAGGCGAGCGACTCGAAACGCAGCTTGTCGGCGGCGTCCGAGGCATTGGAAATGAGTTCGCGGAGGAAGATTTCCTTGTTGCTGTAGAGCGAATGGATCATCAGCTGCAGCAGCTGACGGACCTCTGTCTGGAAGCCCAGTGTCTCCTTGCCTGCTGTGTCACTCAACGCTTCTTCCTCCCGAAATCCCGGCGTTAGAGCACGGCGAAATTACCCCCGTGCGGTGACACACGATAGGGGCTCATCAGGATTTTTCAAGCTTTTGCGGCTAAGCCGGTGCGGAAGAACCCGGGCTGAAGGACACCGCGCCGCGATAAAGCAGCCAGACGAGCAGCACGGCGACCGCGGCAATGGCTAGCGGCGGACTCGACAATGCGAGCAAAACACCCATTGACTGGAAGGACACCGATGCGGCGATGAACAGGGCAAAACGGAGCGCTGTGCGAATCCTCTCCCAGACCAGGGCAAACGCGTAGAACAGGTCTTCAAGATCATCCAGGTATTGAACTATGCATTCCACTTCAGGTGCTCCCGGTACGCCCTGTTACCTGGCAATCGTCAGGAGCGGGCCGCTGCCCTTCGGTTTTCTGGCGGGCGAATCGGATTCCTGCAGCGCGGATGCGTTCGACTGTTTGGCGTGTGCGATAGCGCGGTGGAACAATTCCCAACGCTGTCTCGCGGCCTCGCTTTTCAGTGCCGAGAACGGCGAATCATTTTCCGAATAATTGTCTGACATACTTCCGTGTTCGCATTACTTCGTCCGTGATTGTGACTATAGTCAGGTCGTTTTTCAGGCACCGTGAGGCAGGTCACAGCTTGATTCAGAATTGATTTTGAATGCTGAAAAATGTGCAAAACAGAGAACCCGTTCGAACTTTTTTTCGGTATTCAACAGGCCCGATACATTCCTTGATTGGTCTCTGCAACATAATCCATTGCAGACATCAGCGTGTAACGAAAAACGCGTGACACAGGTCACGCGCTTTTTGCATTTGTTTTGTCGGGAATCGTGCCGGCAGTCAGTTATCGTCCCAGTTCCGCTTGACCTGCTCGGTCCAGTTTCGATATCCCTTCCACGTATAGAGAGAAGGATCAACACCGGTACGTCGGCCACGCGGTGCAGGTGCCTTGGAGATCCACCGGCGGTACTGCTGCCAACCGTCTGTATCGGCTTCGTCACCAGCTTGCACGTCAGCCACACGATCGTTTGCAGCCACGTCGTCTTGCGCATCGTCACCGTAGTCGCGAGCCCAGGCTGTGTCCTTGCTATCCGCCATGTGAATCTACTCGTGCAATCCTTTCACAAG
>CAMYMP010000030.1 GCA_947259435.1 uncultured Woeseiaceae bacterium | reverse complement strand
TGCAGGTAATCAACGGCCGCGCCGAGACCGATGACGCCGGACATGTTGGGCGTGCCGGCCTCGAATTTGTACGGCAGGTCGTTGTAGGTCGTGCCGTCGAACGACACCTCCAGAATCATATCGCCGCCGCCCTGATAAGGTGGCATGGCATCCAGCAGCGTTTCGCGACCGTACAGTACGCCGACTCCGGTCGGACCGAACATCTTGTGCCCGGAAAATGCGTAGAAGTCGCAGCCGAGGTCCTGGACGTCTATTTGCATGTGCGGAACGCCTTGGGCGCCATCGAGCAGCACCGGTATGTCGCGCGACTTTGCTTTGGCGATAATGTCTTTTACCGGAAGCACCGTACCGAGCGCATTCGAGACATGGGCAATCGCTATCAGTCGAACGTCATCTGCCAGGAGCTGATCAAAAGCCTCGACGATCAGCTCGCCCTTGTCGTTGATCGGTGCAACGACGAGTTCCGCACCGGTTTGCTCGCACACGAGCTGCCACGGAACGATATTGGAATGATGCTCGAGATGGGTAATCAGAATCTTGTCACCAGGCGCAAGTCGCGGCCGGCAATAACTCTGCGCAACGAGATTGATCGATTCGGTCGTGCCGCTGGTCAATACGATTTCGCCGCGGCTGGAGGCATTGACGAATGCCTGAATTTTGTCGCGCGCGCCTTCGTAGGCCTCGGTAGCGCGGTAGCTCAGCGTGTGCACGCCACGATGCACGTTCGCATGGTCGTGGCGCTGGTAATAGGCGACCGTATCGATGACCGTCGAAGGCTGCTGCGCCGACGCTGCGTTATCCAGGTAAACCAGAGGATGCGAATTGACGTCCTGGTGCAAAGCCGGGAAGTCCGGCCGGCATTCCGTATCGAGCGGCACGTTGCTTTCTTTGAGCTGCGTCATGCATCGACTCCCTGCAGCAGATTCGCGAGCCTGTCCGCAATCTTGTCGGCAAGGATGTCGTGAATCGAAGCAATCGGCGATTTACTGACAATAGCCTGAGCGAATGCACGCGTCAGTACTTGTTTCGCTTCGTGCTTGCTCAGGCCGCGGGTGCGTAGATAAAACATTGGCTTGTGATGCGTCTGTGCCGTCGGCTCCCTGGTAAACAATCGCTTTGCCGTTCCAGACGCCGCGGGCACTGCCGGCCACGATGCCGCGATACTCCTGCGTTGACGTGGCAGGACCGACGCGATGGTCGGCGCGCGTGTGGTTATCGATGTGCTGCTGATCTCCGACGAGATAGAGGCCATTGAACTCGACCTCGGCGCCAGGCTGCACGATGTCGACGTGCAGATCATTGCGCACAAGTTTGCCGCCCAGGTCGACCGCACAGTGCCTGAATTTGCTGTCGCGACCGGCGACAACCGACAGGCGGCTGGTCTGTGTATGGTTGCCGGCCCGCTCCTGTATACGGACGCAATCGGCACTTGAGTTGTCACCGAGTTTGAGCGTGGTGATGGAGTTGGCGTAGTGATCGGCAGCGCCTAACGAGACGTGATACTCGACCAAGCGTGCGGCACTGTTTGCCGCCAGTTCGATTTCGATGCGCGCCTGAGACATGCCAGGGGAGGTCGCGGCACTGTCGATGAGCAGGATGCCTACAGGCCGGCTTGGCGTAGCGCCGTCCGCAATGTGAATGCGCAGCCCGTCCCGCAGCAACGCCGCATTAAGATCGCTTAGCGGCATACCGAACTGCATTTCGCCGCCGTGCTCGCTGAGTCGGGTGACGCTGACGCCGGCTTGTTCGAAATTGGCAGCGAAGTGATTGTCGATCGCACCGTCGCAGATGACGAGCCAGTCGGCGTCGATAGAGCGACACACCTGCTCAACCATTGTCTCGAGTTCGCGAGATGGTGAAGTTTCGCGTTCCTGCTGCAGCCAGCGATTGCTGATGTCGATGACCGGTGCGAGATTGGTGTACTTCCAGTCTTCATTTCGCGTCGTCGGCAACCCGTGTTCGACAAGATGCGCCAGCGCCGAACGACGAGACGATGTCAGGCGATCATCGGGCAGCCTCTCGACCGCATCCCGGAGCGCTTCGAATGAAAGGGTGACAGGCTTCATCCGCTGGCAGCCTCGCGCACCCAGTCGTAGCCTTTCTCTTCGAGCTTTAGTGCCAGTGATTTGTCGCCCGAGCGCGCGATCTTACCCTGCGACAGGACATGCACCTGGTCCGGCTGAACGTAGTCGAGCAGTCGCTGATAGTGCGTCACAAGTACAATCGC
>CAMYMP010000029.1 GCA_947259435.1 uncultured Woeseiaceae bacterium | reverse complement strand
ATCCACTCACTGTCCATGCACATGGGCGAAGTCCCGGTGAGGTCCGGTGGTGATGGCAGGCACGTATAACCATTTGTGCCTTCTTTCAGAACATTACCTTCCCAGTCGACCACGGTGGCGTCTTTCGCCATTCCGGGCCAGGCTGCACTAAGTGCTTCGGCGACTTTGTCAACTTCGCCACCGTGAGCGGCCTTGTCGGCCTTATCTTCACCTGCGCATGCACTGAGCGGTAAGAAAGCAATCGCGACAAGCACCGTCGCTGCCCGAATATCGAGTTTCTCCAAGATTTGTCGAATCATTATTTTCCCCTTTGGCAGCTCACTTTTTCGGCATCGCAAGCAATAAAATCAATTTTCTCATGGTTATATTCTCTGAAGATTAGCCCATCGCTCATATGCGTCCCTAGCTTTGACTAGGTTTGCCTTTGTCCGATGTAACTAATCTTTATGCGCTGATGTGAGAATCGCGTCAATTCTGGGATGTACTTAGAAATGGCGGCTTTGGGTCATCAGCGGCCCTTCGCAGCAATTCTAGCCCAATGCCCGCTTTCGGGCGTAAAGCGGACGGTCGATTTAGTCAATAACGGAATTTTGTGTGGCCGCTTCCGGTTAAAAGCGGCCGCACGGGTTAAGAGGCTGCTACGGCGTTCCTAATATGTCCAAGGTAGCTGTCAGGCAGCCCCAGCTTGGTCGCCAGTGTCAGCAACGCCGCCGCATATTCCGGGTTTGTCCCAGCCAGCCTGGCGACTGGCAAATTATAACAAACAGCCGACACTTGGATGTCCCCGGGCAATTTCACAACAACAGGTTCGGCAACATAGTCAGCAACACTCTGTTCAGAATACAACGCCGCAGCGTCCTCTGACCTGATCTTCATCAACACTCCATATGCGCGACTGTTCGCCTCAGGAAGTAGCGTTGCGCGCTTCCCGATGTGTAGACTAAACCCATCGACGTACCCAATAGTCGATTCCGTTGGGTGAACTCCTTTTGAACCCAATAACGACTCATCCATGAAAAGCCCATAGAAGAATACCATTATTTCATTCGTGTTCATGCGTTCATTCTGTTGGCGCGGACTGTCGCCTTTGGGTCAATTGCTGTCACTCTACCCTGAATAGCCTGGCAATCCGCTTCCGGGCATAAGCGGTCGCGGAAGCGGCAGAAATCTACGGCAAATCGTCGATGAGATCCGGGTCTTTGACGGGTTCGATGAGGTCCTGCGCATTGACGCCGAGAAGCAGCGCCGTCGCGCTCGCGGTATAGATCGACGAATAGGTACCAACAATGATGCCCACGATCAATGCGATCGAGAACGGTGCGATCGATTCGCCGCCGAGCAACAACAGTGCGACCAGAACTAGCAAGGTTGTAAGGCCAGTGATGAGGGTTCGGGCGAGCATCTCATTGATAGAGGTGTTCATTGACTCCTCGGCTGAGATACCGCGCAACTTGAAGAAGTTCTCTCGTATCCGGTCAAAAGCGACAACCGTGTCGTTAAGCGAGTAGCCGATCACGGCCAGTATCGCCGCAACGACCGTGAGGTCGAACGGAAATCTGAATATTGAAAAAAAGCCGACCGTGATGATTACGTCATGCGCCAGGGCAGCAACCGCGCCCGCCGCAAACTTCCATTGGAAGCGGATCATCACATACACGAAGATCAGCAACAACACGATGATCATTGCAAGACTGCCGCGCTCGGTCAGCTCCTTGCCCACCTGCGGGCTGACGAACTCGACACGCCGCAGCTCGACCTCGGACGTACCGACCGCAACCGTGCGACGCAGATCATCGCGGAGTTCGTCAGGGTCCCGCCCGTCTTGCGGCGGCAGGCGCACCAGCACATCCGTATCGGCTCCAAATCGCTGCACCTGGGCGTCCTCGAAACCCGAATCCGCGAGATTCTCGCGAATGTTGACAAGGTCGGCGGCGTCCGGGTACCCGACTTCGAGCAGAATGCCACCTGTGAAGTCGATGCCGAACTCGAGCGGTCTATCGTGCGTGAACAGGGATACTATCGACGCAAGAATGAAGATCACGGAAATCGCAAGAGCAACCTTGCGGCGCGCCGGGCCGAGAAAATCGATGTGTGTTGTCTTCTTTATCAAACGCATCGTCGATTTCCTAAACCGGTATCGAGGCAATCTTGCGACCGCCGAATACGAAATTGACGATCGATCGTGTACCCACGATGGCCGTAAACATCGACGTCAATATGCCGATCATCAGCGTGATCGCGAAGCCTTTGATGGGCCCCGTGCCGAAGGCAAGCAGCACGATAGCGGCGATCAATGTCGTGATGTTTGCGTCGGCGATTGATGACAGCGCCTTTTCGTAGCCCGAATGTATCGCCGCCTGCGGCGGCGACCCTGCGGCTATTTCCTCACGTATTCGTTCGAAAATGAGGACATTGGCATCAACTGCCATACCGACTGTCAGGACGATCCCGGCGATACCGGGTAGCGTCAGCGACGCACCGACCATTGACAGCACTGCAACAATGAATACGAGGTTCGAGAACAACGCAAGGTTCGCGATCATGCCGAACCATCGGTAATACACCGCCATGAACACGATAACGGCGAGAAATCCGATCTGAATAGCGCGAAAACCGCGATCGATATTGTCCTGTCCGAGGCTGGGTCCGATCGTTCGTTCGTCGACCTTGTAAACGGGGGCAGCCAACGCGCCCGCGCGCAGAAGTACCGCGAGGTCGCGCGCTTCGATGGGTGTCAGTCCGGTGATTTGAAACCGGGTTTTAAAAACGCCGCGAATAGTCGCGGTATTGATAATTTCTTCAGTCTTGACCTTACGCTTTTCCGTCTTACCGCCGCGTGTCACATCTTCTTCGCGCCACTCGATAAACAGTGTAGACATCGGTTTGCCGACGTTGTCGCGTGTCGCGGCCAGCATGCGCTCACCGCCAGCGGAGTCGAGCGTTATGTGCACAGCGGGCTGGCCTTCCGGTGTAAACCCTGAGTTGGCATCGATGATCTCGTCACCCGATGCGATAACTTCTCTTCGCAGTACCTGCGACTCCTCGCCGGCACGGCCGGGATACGTCCGCGAGCCCGGCATGTCTCCGGCCTGGTCAACAAGCCGAAATTCGAGCGTTGCCGTCGCGGTGAGTATTTTTTCGAGTTCCGTCGGATCCTGCACACCTGGCAGCTGCACGACGATGCGATCCACACCCTGGCGCTGCACGAGTGGTTCTGCGACACCGAGCTGGTCGACACGATTTCTGAGCGTCGTCATGTTCTGCTCGATCGCAAAATCCTGCCGTTCCTTGATCTGCGCATCGCTCATGCGAACCGTCAACGACTTGCCGTCCGCGCCGTCACCGATCAACACATCTGAATCTGCTTCTTCGATGATCGCGCGTGCCTTTACCGTGTCTTCGGAATTTTGCAGTCGAACGTTAATAATTTGATTGTTCAGTCGAACCTGATGCCGGATCTTTGCGTCACGCAGACGGTCATCGATATCCTGTTCATAGCCCTGCATGCGATTGTCGATCGCCGTGTTCATGTCGACTTCGAGCAGCACGTACACGCCGCCGCGCAAATCCAGGCCAAGACTCATTGGGCTCAGCCCCATGTTTCGAACCCAATCGGGCAGGCGCGGTGCAAGGGTCAGCGCGACATTGGTGTCCTGTGCGTAGCGCGCTCTGAGACGTTCACCCGAACGCTGCTGGTCCTCAACGGAGTTGAACCGAAGTACGGCGCGCCCATCCTTGAGGTACGCAGCTTCGGGAGTGACGTCGTCGCTTTCGAGCGCGCGCAGGAAATTCTCGAGCCGCGTTTGACTGATGTCCTTGCGATCCGCGTCAGCCAGCTGTACCGCCGGCGCGCTGCCGTAGATGTTCGGCAGCGCAAACAAAATGCCAGTCAGCAATACGACAAGCACCAGGATATTCAGCCAGGCTGGATAGCGGTTCACTGCTTCCGTCCCTGAATGTTCAATCGAACTTGAACGTAGCTAACCATGGAAGAACTCGAACCCTCTCAGGCGTTTTCAAAAGTATCTTTCGGAACGACCTGAGCAACACTCGATTTTTGAATCTTGATCTCGGTGTTGTCCGCAATCTTCACGATGGCGTAGTGCTCGCTGATCCCGGTAATGACGCCGAGGATGCCGCCGGCCGTGAGTATTTCGTCGCCTGCCGACAGATTCGCAACAAGCGCCGTATGCGCCTTTTGTTTCTTTTGTTGCGGCCGAATCAGCAAAAAATAGAACGCGGCAAAAATAATGATCATCGGCAGCAGGAAACCGAATGCATCGCCTTGCGGCGCGGCCTGTGCGTATGCGTTTTGAATGAAAAAATCCATGAGTCTCTTGTCTTTTGTTGCGGGCTGTCTGGGAGGCCCCGAAAATCAGCGCGGTATTATGGCATAGAGCGGTCGTAATAAGGGCAGGAATGAGAATCCCAAGCCCGGCGCACGAGAAAACGCTGGTCAGGCGTAGCGTCGCCGCAGATCTGCAACGAAATCCTGCACGGACCCGGCGCCTATCGCTATCCTCAAATCAATCATAAGTTTTTGATAATAATGAAGATTATGTAGCGTCGCGAGACGCGGACCGAGTATCTCGCCGCATTTTTCGAGGTGCCTCAGATACGCCAGGCTGTAATTGCTGCAGGTGTAGCAGTCGCACTCCGGATCGGGCGCAGACGTATCGTCAGCAAACCGGGCGTGGCGGAATTTTATCGTGCCGCGCGACGTGAACAGCTGACCGTTTCTGGCGTGCCGCGTCGGAATGACGCAGTCAAACATGTCGACGCCGTAAAGCACCGACTCCGCAATATCGACAGGTGTGCCGACACCCATCAGGTAACGCGGATGGTCCTCGGGCATCGTTGGCATGAGCTCATCGAGTACGGCGATACGCTCATGCTCAGGCTCACCCACGGCGAGTCCGCCAATTGCGTAACCATCAAAGCCGATTTCCTTCAGCCCCGCCAGCGATTCGTCACGCAGACTGGGATAGATGCCGCCCTGCACGATGCCGAATAGTGCTTCGCCGCGGTCGGGCGCCACCTCACGCAGTTCGTCGAATCGCTGCCGGCTCCGGCTGGCCCAGCGCAAAGACAGTTCCATCGACTCACGTGCTTCGGTCTCGCTGGCCGGGTACGGCGTGCACTCGTCGAAGATCATTGTGACGTCAGCGTTCAGATCGTGTTGCACTTCGATCGACTTTTCCGGCGTCAGAAATACTTCGTCACCGTTGACCGGCGACTGAAAGCGTACGCCGTTCTCCGTCAGCTTGCGCATCGCGGCAAGCGAGAATACCTGAAATCCTCCCGAGTCTGTCAGGATCGGGCCTTTCCAATGCATGAATTCGTGCAGACCGCCATGTTTCCGGATGACCTCGGTACCGGGCCGCAACATCAGATGAAAGGTGTTGCCGAGAATGATCTCCGTGCCGTTGGCCGCAACTTCTTCAGGCGTGACGCTTTTGACGGTGCCGTAGGTACCGACGGGCATGAATGCCGGCGTCTGCACTGAACCGCGTCGAAACGTCAGCGTTGCCGAACGCGCTGCCGCGCATTGGGTATGAATATCGAAATTCATGATCCCCGTTCCGGCGTCAGGAACATCGCATCACCGTAGCTGAAGAAACGATATTTCTCACGCACTGCGTGTTCATAAGCGCGTAACACGCGTTTTGTACCTGCAAATGCGGCGACAAGCATCAACAGCGACGACTGCGGTAAGTGAAAATTCGTGATCATCGCGTCGACAGAGCGGAACTCATGGCCCGGAAGGATAAAAAGATCGGTTTCACCATTATAAGGCCCGAGCTCGCCGCTTCGAGCGGCACTCTCGAGGGCACGCACCGAGGTCGTGCCCACTGCGATGACCCGGCCGCCCTCTTCCCGCGTCTGCTTGACGGCATCGCAGCACGCCGCGTCAACTTCCATGCGTTCGCCGTGCAGGCGGTTATCGGCAATGTCTTCGTGGCGAAGCGCCTGAAACGTTCCCGCGCCGACGTGCAGAGTCACGTAAGCATGACGGATGCCGGCAGAGAGAGTCTCGTCGAGCATGGCCCGGTCAAAATGCAGCCCGGCCGTCGGCGCCGCAACTGCGCCCGGATCTTTCGCGTAGACCGTCTGATAACGCTCATGATCGGCCGCCTCGGCCGGACGGTCGAGATACGGCGGCAAGGGCACTTCGCCGTGCTGCTCGAGAAACGGCATCAGAGCGACCGAAAATCTCAGCATAAACAAGGCTTGCCCGCCGGTCTCTTTTCGCGCATGGAGCCGCGCTCGGATAACGCGCGTATCGTTGAGGACGAGCAGATCGCCTGCGCGGAGCAGGCTGGGCAGATCAGCGAACAGGCGGTCGCGCAGGCAGTCGCTGACTTCGAGCAAGCGGCTCGCGCGCCGCTCGCGGGTCGGATACTGCGCGATCAGCGCGTCCGGCAGCTCATAGTCAAAGTCGGAAATCAGCATGGGCGCGCATGGTAGCAAAGCCCTGTTAAATGAGGTCGAAGCGCGTCAGAAAACCGCGGTTCGACCCCTATTCGCTACTAACGCACGTGCTAGGTTTCTTCCCGACGCGGAACGGGTGCAGGCGCCGGAGCAGGTCTCGGCGCAGCCGCGGGCCGCATTGGCGCTGGACCGTCGAACAACATGCTGCTGCGCTCATCGGGAATCTCGATATCGAGCGTGCGCTTTTTCTTGTCCCGCAGAATCTCGATCTCCAGCGACTCGCCCGCCTGATAGGAGCTCAGAATCCGCATGGCATGACGGACCGAGGTCGGCTCGCGCCCGTCGATTTTCCGAATGACATCGCCATCCTCGAGTTGCAGCGCGCTCGACTCGGGCGCACTGACAACCAGAACCCCGGAATCAGTGCCGAAGTACTTGCCGAGACCTTCGTTCAGCTCGACGAGCTCCATATCACTCCAGGCGTTGCCAGACCATGCGTGTAAAAACTTGTGTCTGAATTTCTCGGCCATCTCGGGCGCCATGCCCATCTCAGGCATTGACGGCATGCTGAAGTCTCGCGGAAATCCGCGGAATCCGTAGGCCCGCATTTCGACAGCCCTGGGTTCGACTTCGACCGAGCCCACCTTGCCATCCCGTAAATACTCGACGTCGAGAACGTCACCTTCCTCGACGCCCGCCATGAAATCCATGATCCGCCGAGTTGCTTCACCCGGTGCGTCGGCACTCAGGGTCTCGCCGTTTATCGCGGTAATAATGTCGCCGGTTCTGAGGCCCGCATCGTCGGCGGCGCTCCCGGGAGTGACGCCCATTATGCGCACGCCTTCGACCGGTCCGTTTGCCTTGTCTTCACCAATGTTCACGCCAAGTCGAGGCCGGCCGTCGTTAAAGATCTCGATGCGGCGCTCCATCTCGCGCAGCTCCGGCAGGCGCTCCTTTGTCAGTTCGGCGATCTGCCGCGCCGCCTCTGCCATTTTGCGCTCGGCTTCCTGCAGCTTCCTCGCCACCTCGTCCTCACGTGCTTCCGCGTCGCGAACTGCGGCAGCCGCACCCTGCTCTGCCTCACTCTGCGCAGCGGCCTGTCCGGCAAACAGCAATAGTGCCGCAACAGGAATAATCAGTTTCATCGCCTTCATTTTTCCGTCTCCTGGTTAAAACGCCGTCCGCTGCGCCTGCGCATAGCGCAAACCGACGAGCAATTTCATCAACCTGACGCGTTCGCGCCAGAAAATCTCTTTCTCCTCGGCCGTCATCTGGATAGCCGGATCATTGAGTTGGTAATCGATCGCCGCGACGCGGTCCTCGATTTCGGAAATCGTCGCAACCGTTCCGGCTTGTCTGACTCTCGGCTCATTGGGCAGTGATCTCAGATCGCTCTCGAGCTGCCGCGACTCGACCATCAGCGCCTGCAGCGCGTTAACTTCGACCCTGTTAGTCGGTTGCGCGCTCGGTGGCTCGGTCACGCCGCCCGGTTCGGGCGCCTTCATCGTGAGCGGCACGAGTACGGCGGCCAGCGCCACGGCGGCGGCGAGTCCCACGCCACTTCGCCAGGTCATTGGCCGTCGCATGGGACGCTGCCGTATGAGGCCCTCGGCCTCGGCCTGCTCCCGAATACGCTGCCAGACGTATCGCGGTGGCATCACCTCCGGGAGTTCCCGGAGCCGGTGCTGCAGCGAATCGCGTTCATCGGCGGTCAAACCACAGATCATTTCCTCGTCCTTCTTGTCTTTCAACATTCTCAGCAACCTCTTAGTGCTGCGCCTTCGCCACGCAAATCCTCGCCAGGTACCGCGAGCATTGGCCGCAAACGTTGTTAGGCCCTCGACAATTGCGATTTCGAAAAGCTCTCAGTGCGGCCCATCAATGCAGCTATTTCCTTGTGCGTAAATCCTTCGACATCGTGCAGCCAAACGACCGCACGACTGACCGACGGCAAGCTCGCCAGCGCCGCGTCGAGATCGAGCGCCACTTCGGGCTGGCTCGACACGCCGTGGCTGGCCAC
>CAMYMP010000028.1 GCA_947259435.1 uncultured Woeseiaceae bacterium | reverse complement strand
GCGGCTATTGTGGACTCGGCGGGACGGGCGTGAGCTGCCCGACTGGCCTGGCAGCCGATCGGCAATCTGCCTGACAAGGGAGAGTGCCCGAACTTCCGGACATCGGTGTTTAGGTCGCGACGCTCGACGACCTGTCACCTACCCGCAGCATCTAAGGGGCAGAGTTTTGACCAAGAAAACAAGCAAGCCGCGCAAGCCCAGCCGCAAGCAGGCTGAAGAAGCCATCCATACGCTGCTGCTATGGGCCGGCGAAGATCCGGGTCGTGAGGGACTCCGCGACACGCCAAAACGCGTGGCAACTGCGTACGAGGACTGGTTCAGCGGCTACAAGCAGGACCCGGTGCGATACCTCAAACGCACGTTTGAGGAGGTCGAGGGGTATGACGAGATGATCGTATTGCGTGATATCTCGTTCGAATCGCATTGCGAACATCACATGGCCCCGATCATCGGCAAGGCGCATGTTGGCTATCTGCCGAGAAACAAGGTTGTTGGTATCAGCAAGCTGGCTCGCGTTGTTGAGGCATTTGCGCGACGTTTTCAGGTACAGGAAAAGATGACGGCACAGATTGCGAACTGCATCGAAGACGTGCTCAAGCCAAAGGGCGTTGGTGTCGTTATCGAGGCCGTGCACCAGTGTATGACCACTCGGGGCATTCACAAGTCTGACGTCTCGATGGTCACCAGCCAGATGATTGGCTCGTTCCGCAAAGACGCGCGTACGCGATCTGAATTCCTGCGAATGATCGACGGCCAGCGCTAGTTCGCGGTGACTGATGGCCAAAGCGCTCGCAGTAATCGGATCACTACTTGCTCTGACAATACTGTACTTGCTGCTTTGGCCTGTACCCGTAGATCCGGTGGCGTGGGACGCACCGGTCAACCTCGGCCTGGTCGATCCGTACGCACAAAATGCGCAGCTCGAGGCGGCACGGGGTATAGGCCTGGGCGAACATCACGGCCCTGAAGATGTAACCGCGGGTCATGATGGTCATCTGTATGCTACGACGACAGGTGGCGCGATACTGCAAATCGATTCCCGCGGTAACGTAATTGTATTTGCCAATGCCGGCGGCCGCCCCCTCGGCGTCGAAACCGATGCGGACGGCTCGCTGCTCGTGGCAAACGCATACCTCGGATTACAACGCATTCTGCAGGACGGGTCGGTTGTCAGTCTGCTCGACGAGGTCAACGGCCAGCCGCTGGTATACGCCGATGACCTCGCGGTCGGCAATGACGGCACCGTGTATTTATCCGAAGCCAGCACAAAGTTCGGAGCTGCCGAGTTCGACGGCACCTATGAGGGAAGTCTTCTCGATATCATGGAACATGGCGGGCACGGCAAGGTCATCGAGTTCAGGCCGACGACGGGCGAAGCCCGGGTAATTATCGCGAAACGGGATCCTACAGAATCCTCAAGCACTGGCTGCGAGGGCCGAAAGCGGGCAACACGGAAGTATTGATCGAAAACTTGCCGGCGTTTCCGGACAACATCAATAACGGCATGAACGGACGGTTCTGGATCGGCATGGTCGCGCCGCGCAGCGAGCTGCTCGACAAGCTGTCTGACAAGCCGTTTCTTCGCAGAGTCGTGCAGCGACTGCCGGCATCATTTCGCCCAAAGGCGGTGCCTTACTCTCACGTCATCGCTATCAATGGCGATGGCGAGGTGCTGATGAACATGCACGATCCGGCCGCGCGGTTCCCAACGCTGACCGGTGTCCTGGAAACCCGCGACGCGCTCTACCTGACGACGCTGTTTGGCCATGCACTGCCACGGCTCGATAAGGACGATATCTAGTAGCCCGTTCTCTCAGTTCGGCAGCAGCGCGGCGTCGCCATCGTAATCCGGGCCGAGCATTTGCGCACGAATCAGGGGAATCGGCGGCACGCCGTAACTCAGAAACTGATCGTGGAACTTGCCCCAGGCTTCGCGCCCGCCGCGGCCTGCGGTCCAGTCATCCCGCAATTTGTTGATCATGAGTTTTCCGAGCGTGTAATTCAGATAGCCAGGGTCATAGGTGCCACGGTATGCCTGCTGACTTGCGTTCCCAAAGTCTTTGAAGGCTTTCTCTTCGAACATCGCCTGACTCTCTTCAATGCTCATGCCTTCAGTATGTAAACCGATGGCTGACATGTACCGTACATTGCGCAGCAGCGCGTTCTGCAGCTGCCCGATTCGAACCTCGGGGTCGCCCTCGCCCAGCCCCGCGTCGACCATCATCTGCTCGGTGTAGTGGGCCCAGCCTTCGCTGAACGTATACGTTCCGAAGTGCCGTCCCACGTTGTTTTCGGCACGATTCGAATGCAGGAACTGCAGGAAATGCCCTGGCCAGACTTCGTGTACGGATACGGCGAGCAGATCCGTCTCCCCGGCTATGTAAGCAAGCTGGTCTTCCTCGGACCAGTTCGGATCGGGAGGCGCAATATAATAGGTTGATGGCAGTCCGGTCTCGAACGGGCCCGGGATATCGATATACGCGAAATTGAATCGCCGGTGCGGGGGCGCCTCGTCGACGAGAGCGTCCTCCGTGCCGGGTATCGACGCCAGATCGTTATCCACCACGAATTTCTTCAGCATTGGCAGCTGCCGCCGGGCGCCGCCGACCGCGCCTTCGGGTGGTTTCCGGCCTTGCGCTTTGGCGACACAGTCTTTGGTGCTCGCGCCCGGCGCGAAGTCGGCACAGGCCTCGTGCAGCGCCTGCAGATTGCTCTCCAGATTGCGCTGCCCGGCCGCCTTCAATTCGGCGAGCGTGATGTCGACGCCCTGACCCGTCCTGAGCATCTTGAGAAAGCGTTCTTCGCCAAGCGCGTAATCGCTCGTGGCGGTCGCTTTGAGCCCGTCAAGCCAGTCTACCGACTGTTGAATCGCCTCGATTGCCGCGTCGTTGGCGGCTTTGAACTGGCGCTGCAGCTGCTCGTCGCTGACGGGCGCAAAGACTTCCGGCACCGTCGTGCCCAGGTACTCGACCATGCCTCCCAGCACCAGGTAGCCCATCTCCACGTATGGCGCCGGCAGCGGTGGTTTCAGGTTCTCTTTCATCTGGGCAAGCAATCGGGGCACCTGCTCGATGTACTGGATGTATGCCTTGAGACGCTGATCGAGCGGCGCGTATTCGCGGTCGATGAAGACGCTGATTCCGATTGCTTCGGCATAGAAAAGCGGGTTCTTGGCCGGAAATTCCGAATCGCGAAGCCAGAACAGCTGGCCGCTCAGGCTCGATGACAGGTAGTCACGCTCGAATGTCTCGATGTCCTCGAGGTCAGCGTAAGTGGCCGCTTCGACCAGCACCGACTCGATCCAGCTCGCGTACGACTCGAGCCCTGCGGCACTCAGGTCCGACATCTGACCGTCGTACTGATGCAGACCGGCATCGGATCCGGATTCGGGGTTCTGCCGGTAGTAGTCGTCAACGACCGTCGCGACAAAATCAGCCCAGGGTTGTCTCGCCTCTGTGTCCGGCGCTGTGGCATCGTGCGTTTTGCTATCGCAGGCGACCAGCGCAAAGCTCGCAAGCGCTGCGAGCAATACGGATTTCTTCATTATCGAGCCCTCTGGTAATTGTTCTTGTCGTTCAGTCCAGTCCGAGTACAGCGACTCCCTGATTGAATGTGATATCGACCGGAATATTTGCTTGCGTCAATCGATCGAGATCTGCCTGCAACTGATCTCCGATAACACCCTTATCGTTGGTCAGTTCCAGCGCGCCCGCATAGTCACCATCGCCCTGAAGCGTTAGCAGGAGACTGGACAAATCGTTCATCGCCTCTTGCATGCGGTCGAAATCGACGCGATATGTGCCCGTCTCGGAGTCCCGCCGGAACGCGCCACTCTCGATGAAGAAATTGAACCGCACCATGTTAGCCTTGCCATGCGCACTGCTCGCGCCAAAACGAATCGATCGGAACACGCTGGTCATGAACGTCACGTAGTAGTCACGCACATCGACATCGCCAAGCTCGCCCGCTTCATGAAGTTCAGTGACCATGTAGAGCCCAAGAATGTCGGCTTTGCCCTCTTCCATGCTGGACGCCAGTTCGAGAAGCGCCTGACGAACCGTTCCCTGGCCATCTATTGTGTTCTTGATGCCGAGGCCATGTGCGACTTCATGAAACATCGTATTGGCGAAGAATGCGTCGAAGGTGACATGTTCTCGTTGCGCCTCATCGACGAGCAAGTCCGCGATAGGCAGCAAGATTTTCTCAAACTTGGCCTCCATCGCATTCTTCAACTGCAGGCGTCGCGTGCCCTTTTCCAGCTGAACCTCTTCGTCATTCGGCAGGTTGATCGCGATCGTCTTTGAACCGGCATTGCTATCACCGGCATAGTAAACAACATCGTATGCGTTAAGGTCTGAATCCGAGCCAGGCGATTCCAGTTTGTACTTATCCGGTACGGGAAGCCCTTCCTGCAGTTCGGGAAGGAACGTCGCGAACTTTGCCAGACGCGCACTCCATGCGAGATCCTTTATCAGTACATAGGCCTCGTATGCAGCGCGGTAACCGAACAGGCGGTCTTCGTAGGTCTCGATAGGGCCGATCACAACGTCGATTTCGTTGGTTTTGACATCCATCCAGTACAGATCGCTCATCTGATAGTCGTCACTCAACAGGGCAGCCGCACGCAGCTTGAGGTAGTTGGCAAAGCCCTGGTTTTCAGCCAGGCCCGCTGCCTTACGCAATAAATCCGCAGCTATTTTGAGTTCGCTGGCGTAAGCGACGTGATACGGAATGAGTCTGAGGCTGCCGTCATCATTGCGCCGGATCAGCGAGTAAAGCTCCTTCTTGCCAGGCAGGTATGCGGCGTCGAATTCTTCCTTGGTCATATCCTCCGGATAGAAATTGGCGCCCAGCGGTTTCGCGCCAACTCCCTCGACGAACGGTTTCTCGCCGTCGAGGCGATCCCAAGGTCCATAGTTCAGGTACGCAAAACGACGAGTCTCATCGTCATCGAGCGACTGCAGCCATTCTGCGTAATCATCGCCGAAGGCTTGTCGCCAGAACAGGTCGTCCATGATCTCCGCTGCCTCGATCAGCACGGCGATCATTTCGCGCTGGCTGTCCGTCAGGTCGCTGAGGTCCGCGCGCAGATCGAACTCAGCGTAGATCTCGGGCCGCGGCGCGGCGACTTGCAGCGCCTCGACAGTTGACTCCGGAGGTGCCTCAGCGCCGCAGGACGCCAATACGGCCAATGCCAGACAAGCAAGCACGGTCCGCAATGAAAGCTTATGTCTCACAGTGTTCCCCCAGCGAAAAAAGAGAGCGATTATCGCATTTATTGGCGACAGCCGGCACGTTAGAGATCGACAAGCGTCACATCTTTGTAAGTGAGCGCCTCACCGAGGAACTGGCCTCCGACGCGAGCAAATCGCGTGGCGCCGTCGGTGGCCAACAATTGCAGGGTTCCGGGGGCAACCTGGTCGTTCGTCAGCGACAGGCTCTCCAGAAGGTCGCGCGCGGCAGCCGCCGTCGTGCTGGCCGAATCAACGATCGATGTGCCTTTGTCAAACACGCTCGCGAACGTGTTTCTCAGCAGCGGGAAATGCGTGCAGCCGAGAATAACGCTGTCCGGATGGCGCGACGCGTCATCCAGTTCGATCAGATATCGGCGCACAATGGCCTCTGCGATCGCGCCATCGTTCCACCCTTCCTCCGCAAGCGACACGAGCAGTTCACACGCGAGCTCATCAATCTCCGCCGCAGGGTCCTTTTCGAGGATAGCCTTGCGATAGGCGCCAAGCCTTACGGTCGCCTCTGTGGCCAGCACAAGGTGTTTGCCCGCGGGGCGCGCCTCGACCGCAGCGATCGCCCCGGGTTCAACCACACCAATGACAGGCAGCGGATGCATTTGCTCGCGCAGCGCATCAAGCGCGACCGCCGAGGCGGTATTGCATGCAACCACAAGGAGCTTGATATTTCTTTGCTGCAACTGCGCGGTCGCCTGACATGCGTAGCGCGAAATCGAGACGGGGCTTTTTGTCCCGTACGGCAGCCGGGCCGTGTCACCCAGATAGATGAGGTCCTCGCTCAGCAGGGCATCGCGCAACGCCTTGAGTACGGTCAGCCCGCCAACTCCGGAGTCGAAAACGCCGATCGGCAGGCCTCTTGCGTCAGATGCGGTCATGCGGGCATTGTACTGTGGAATAATCCGGCACCACTATCGATAGCGAAAACGTCTTGCGAAAGATCTCTTATGTAATTGTTGGCTTTGTTGCGCTGCTGCTCATTGTCGGTCTCGTGCTGCCCCGCCACGCCCGGGTCGATGTGGCGACCCGAATCGATGCACATCCGGCAACTGTGTTCGCCCTCGTCAACGATTTTCGGCGCCAGAACGTGTGGTCGCCATTGACCGAGACGGATCCGAACGCCCGCGTCGTATATTCCGGTCCGGCACGCGGAGTCGGCGCAACGGTAACCTGGGATGGCGCGATCATCGGTACCGGTACGCAGATCATTACTGAAAGTCGACCGTTCGAGTTAGTGGAAACGGCCATCAATCCTGATGAATCCGGCTCGGCCCGCAGCTGGTTTGTCCTCTTGGATGACGCTGGTGCAACCAGGCTCAGGTGGAACTATGAGATCGAGCATGGCTATAACATCGTTGGTCGTTATTTCGCGCTGATTGTTGCCGGTATTATCGAGCGAGAGCACGAGCAAGACCTGGCGAGACTCAAGGATCTCGCCGAAACATTGCCGAGCGCGGACTTCAGTCAGCTTGAGATCGAGCAGATTGTTGTCGAGGCAACCGACATCGCCTACCTGTCGACGAGTTCCACTCCCGAGCCGGCAGCAATTTCCGAGGCAATGGGCGACGCCTATTTCGAGATTCTGACTTTCATCGACAGGCAGGGCCTTGCCGAGGCTGGCGCGCCCCTATCGATAACTCGGTCCTTCAGCGGCGCGGAGTTACTCTTCGATGCTGCGATTCCGGTCCGCGGTGTCACTGAGGCAACGCCACGCGACGGATCAAGCGTGCGGATTGGCCAAACGTATGCGGGTAATGTCATTCGCGTGCGGCATGTCGGCTCGTACCGCAGCTTAGGCGAAACACATCGA
The DNA here is from genome assembly GCA_947259435.1 of uncultured Woeseiaceae bacterium. The sequence continues at coordinate 664 of CAMYMP010000028.1, read as the reverse complement.
AAGATCGCCGCCTACCTGGCGGCGCTGGGGCTCGAGCGAGCCGGGAATGCGTGGGAATCCTACGTCAGTGATCCGACGAAGGTGCCGGAAGCCGAGCTCCTGACCTACGTTTACTATCCTATTGAACTCTAGGCTTTTAGCCCTTCAGCTAGATTTGATCAAAAATGGTGGGACGACCTTCTTGTCGCTGGAGTCGATGGGCAGCAGCGTCTGGCTGGCGCCGCCCAGGCGGGAGATTTCGCTGTAGACGGTAACAATCGAAACTGCGCACTCGGACGCTTCCTCGACAGACATTTTGCGCACAGAGGCGCAAACGGGACTCTCGCCCTTCAGGGGCGTCACCCGATTCATCAGATGCTTTATATCCGCGAACATCTGTTTGACCACGATGGGTAATTCGTCTTCGCTGACGGACCCGAGATTGTCTTCGTAGGCCTTGATAAGTCTTTGTTTTATATGGCCATGGCTGGCCAGCACCGAGACGGCAGCGTAAAAACGGTCCACATGGTACGACATTTCCACTCCAGCGTTTATTTATTGTTAGGCCGCGTTTTTTCGTTCCGAGCGGCTTCGTCACGCTATTGAGCAACTACCTCCTGTAGTCCCGGTCCTCTCAGCCGGCAAATCCTTTCTTACTCTTGATCAATCATATACCTGCGTAGGG
>CAMYMP010000027.1 GCA_947259435.1 uncultured Woeseiaceae bacterium | reverse complement strand
AACTGGACCGCGCGCGCCGACGCCTGAACCAGATTCCCTTCCTTGACGACTTCGATCTGCGCTATAACCACATGATTCAGCAACCCACGCCGACCACGAGCGCGGTCATGTTTTGTCTAATGGATGTTTCAGGCTCCATGACGCAGGACATCAAGGACCTCGCCAAACGGTTTTTCGTGTTGTTACATCTTTTCCTCAAGCGTCACTATGAGAAGACCGAAGTGGTCTTTATCCGTCATCACACGAAGGCGGACGAAGTCGACGAAGAGGAATTCTTTTACTCGCGCGAAACGGGCGGAACGGTCGTGTCGACCGCGCTCGACCTGATGCAATCCATTGTCCGCGAACGATATCCGACAGACAGCTGGAACATATACGCTGCGCAGGCGTCGGATGGGGAAAACTGGGCGGACGACTCTCCGAAATGCCGCGATTTGCTGGTCAAGAGCCTGTTGCCGCTGGTTCAGTACTTTGCTTACGTTGAGATTTCATCCGGCAAGGATCAGGAGTTGTGGCAGACCTACAGCGAAATTCCCGGCGATTTTCCTGACCGGTTTGCCATGCGCAAAGTCAGCGAGCCGGGGGACATCTTCCCGGTCTTCCGTGATCTTTTCGAAAGGAAATCATCTTGAGCAAACAGGCGCCGATTGCGGAGGGGTCCGACTGGACGTTTGAAGCGCTGGAAGCTTTCGAAAGAGAGATTGGCCGGATCGCGATGGACAAGTATCGTTTGGACACCTACACCAATCAGATCGAGATTATTTCAGCCGAACAGATGATGGATGCCTACTCGTCCGTCGGCATGCCCGTCGGCTACCATCACTGGTCTTTCGGCAAGCAGTTCCTGAGCACGGAGCAGCGGTATCGCAAAGGCCACATCGGCCTTGCTTACGAACTCGTCATCAATTCTGATCCCTGCATCGCCTATTTGATGGAGGAAAACAGCCTGACCCTGCAGGCGCTCGTGATCGCACATGCCTGTTTCGGGCATAACTCGTTTTTCAAGGGCAACTACCTGTTCCGCGAGTGGACTGATGCCAGTGCAATCGTGAACTACGTGTTGTTCGCCCGAGACTACATCAGCGAATGCGAGGAGCGGCACGGCGTAGACACCGTAGAGTCACTGCTCGATTCCTGTCATGCGCTCATGAACCTTGGCGTCGATCGATTTCGCCGGCCGCGCCCCGTCTCGCCGGAAGAAGAGAGGAAGCGCCAAAAAGATCGTGAAGACTACCTGCAACAGCAGGTCAACGATCTTTGGCGAACGGTGCCGGAAAAGAAGCATGAACCCGAGGAGAAATGGCCGCGGTTTCCGGCGGAGCCGCAGGAAAACCTGTTGTACTTCATCGAGAAGAACGCACCGCTCCTCGAGCCCTGGGAGCGCGAGATTGTGCGCATCGTTCGCAAGATCGCCGTTTACTACTATCCGCAACGTCAGACCAAGGTCATGAACGAGGGCTGGGCGACGTTCTGGCACTACACTTTGATGAATGAGCTGTATGAAGAGGGACTGATTGGCGAAGGAAACATTCTCGAGTTTTTGCAGTCGCACACAAACGTCATCTACCAGCCAGATTACGACTCACCGTATTTTTCCGGCATCAATCCGTACACCCTGGGTTTTGCGATGTTCACGGATATCCGTCGCATTTGCGAGAACCCGACCGAAGAAGACCGACGTTTTTCGCCGGAAATTGCCGGCAGTGACTGGCTCGACACCGTGCATCACGCGATGGCCAACTATAAGGACGAGAGCTTTATCCTGCAGCATCTGTCGCCAAAGGTCATTCGAGACCTCAAGTTGTTCAGCATCGTCGACGATGACTCCGACAGTGCGATTCAGGTCACAGCCATCCACGATGATGACGGCTATCGCCGCGTTCGGGAAGAGCTTGCAGACCAGCACAATATCAGCAAGCAGGAGCCGGACGTACAGGTCTGGGAGGTTTCACTTCGCGGTGACCGTTCCATAACGTTGCGGCACACGCAGCGTGATCGCATCCCGCTTGACGAGGATGATGCAAAGGAAGTGATGAAGCATGTGCATCGCCTATGGCAATTCGATGTGCATCTCGAGTCTGTTCGAGATGAAAAGGCACATCGAGTATTTCACTGTAATGATGACAAGGTATGGATAGACTCCGGCGAGAGCAGTAAACCGGCTAAATCCAGCTAGCGCTTCGATAACTCCGCAGGCGTTAGAACCTCTGAGCCCAAAGTGTGTTCAAATTCGGGTGATGCCGCTGCATCCAGTTTGCGCATTCGCCACTTGTCAAGCCACGCAATGATCGGCTCCATCCGTTCCACATCCATTCTGGACTTATAAGCAGGCATCTCGAAAACACCGATGCCCTCGGCAGCGGCATGCACGTAGTTTTGGCTATCACGCAGTTGCGCAATTATCGGAATCTCCAGACTCGTCAGGAAGCGCATGAGCATTCGGTAACTTCTCGTATTCTGTCGCGTGCGGTTTGCGACAATCGCGAGGTTGCGGTTGCGCCGGTCAAGTTGCGCAATTAGCAAAAGATTGGCAATGAAGGCTGCGGCCGAATAAATATCGATTTCGGACGGCATCACGGGAATCAGAATGCTGTTCGCATCATAGGTCTGGTAGTAGAGCTGATCGTCGGGCAATGCGGCTGGAAGATCGACAATCATTTGGGCGGATCCGGACCACGCTTGCAGGTCAGCGTCTTTTCCAGCCCGGGTGCAATGTTCGTATGCGGCGACACCAAAGATCTTTGGTCGCTGCGCGGAGCGATTTTTTAGCCAGCGCATGCTGTATCCGTGCGGGTCACAGTCAATCAATGTCGGAGGTGGACCACGCCGCGCGTAATAGCTGGCGAGATTGGTTGCTAAGGTCGTTTTGCCAGATCCGCCTTTGGGATTCAGGACGACGATCTTGTGAAGGCTATGCAGTTTCGGTTGGCTGTCCATCGTACTGGCCGGGTGCCCTCCCTTTCAGTGTCGATAAAGCGGCGCGACAGTCCACCTGAGCGGTATTCGAGTCTCTTCCACGCCCAAGCGGAATTACGCGAATTGCGGCCATACTACGCCTATTTTTCGGCGCCTGCACTAAACCCCGATTGAATGGCGAGACCGATACATTCTCGTCAAATTTCTCACCGACGATTGCGGCGCTGATTGTGCCCCGGATGTGTCCAACACCCCGAGAGTCTCGGCCGGTATCGTACTGTTGCCGTTTTGCGACGATTCAAATCGAGCGTCACAAACTGACGCCAATCACAGACACTGCTCGCCGCGCAAAATGAAGTTGTGCGCTGAAATCAGCGATCGCCGCGCAAGTTGATCGAATTCACAAAAACGACAATTGCCTGGGTCCGCGAAGCAACCAAAACAAGTTGATAAATCGAGAGTTTACGCGGGGTCTGGAGGCATATCACAGGCTCCAGCGATAACTGGCGCACATATGAACTGCGTCACAAAAATACATCGACTTTGCAAATTATGTCGCAAGTGCGGCTGACATGCGAAACGAAAATATACGTTACGCGCACATACAAGAAGCCGGCTTGACGAGAGAGAACAACAAAGAAATCAAATTCGTCTATGCCTGTGAAATCGATGTCAGATCGGCGATGCGTCGATCGGGTACCCGAGGTTCGCTCTCGCGGGCTGTGTGCAACAAGAGGAAGCGGTAACCGAAAACCCGTTCGGTGTTGGTGACCCTCCGCCGGCAGCGCTGGCAATCACACCGCCTGCTGATAAGCAGGAAGAAGCGACCGCTGCAATGACAATCGTCGATCTCGGGCAGGCAACTGCAACAGGCGGCGATGGCACTTATACGTTCAGTCATGACGCACCGCCGGGTGGCTTTCCGCTAGGCGAGGCGATGGTGAACTGGACCGTTACAGATGGATCCGGTGCGCAGGATGCCGGCATGCAATCGGTTATGGTTTCCGACACGACCGCACCAACCGTCATGGCTCCGCCCGATATCCAGACAATGTCTACCGGCGCGACAACCGTGGTCGATATCGGCACCGCGACGCTCAGCGATCTCGTCGATCCGAATCCGATCCTGTCAAATGACAGCCCTGCAATCGGATTCCCACTGGGAACGACGGGCGTTACCTGGACGGCAACGGACGCAAGCGGCAACGTGTCCACCGACATGCAGATGATCACGATTACGACGGCCGATCCTGGGCCGTTGGCACTCACTGCTCCAGGTCCGATTACGATGGAGGCAACCGGGCCCGCGACTGCGGTTATGCTGGGTGCGGCAATGGCTTCGGGCGGCGTTCCACCGATTACGATCACAAACGATGCGCCTGCCGGCGGTTTCGCGCTTGGTACGACGACTGTGAACTGGACGGCGGTCGATGCCGACATGACATCTGCCACGGCAACACAGGCGATCACCATTACCGATACGACCGCTCCAACGATTACGGCGCCGGCCGACGTGTCTGCGGATCAGGACGCGGGGGGCGGCGATACGGTCGTAACTCTCGGTACCCCGACGTTCAGCGACCTGGTTGACCCGAGCCCCACGATCAGCAACGACGCCCCCGCAGGCGGCTTCCCGGTCGGAAATTCGACCGTTGTCTGGACCGCCGTTGACGCCAGCGGAAATTCTGCCAGCGATACCCAGCTCGTCACAATCAATGGACCATTGGGCCTGACCGCGCCTGGCGCGATCACGCGGGAGGCAACCGGGCCTACAACGACAGTGGCGCTCGGAACGGCAACCGCTTCCGGCGGCGTTCCGCCAACGACAATTACAAACGATGCGCCCGCTGGCGGGTTTTCGCCTGGTGATACCACGGTTACCTGGACGGTCGTAGACGCCGCCATGACATCGGCCACGGCGACCCAGAACGTCACGATTACCGATACGACGGCACCGTCGATTACCGCACCCGCAGATGTGACCGCCGATCAGGATGCTGGCGGTGGCAACACGATCGTGACTCTTGGCGCGCCAACATTCAGCGACCTGGTCGACCCGAGCCCGACGGTCAGCAACAACGCGCCGGGGAGTGGATTTCCCGTCGGGACGACGACGGTCGTATGGACCGCGGTGGATGCGAGCGGCAATTCCGGAAACGACGTGCAGCTCGTGACAATCAATCCACTCGTTGCCGAATTGTGCTCGGCAATGGTCCCGGGATTTGTCGACACGATCTATCCCATTATGGACAACATCAGTCCCCTGCGATGCAACGGTTGCCATACCGGACCCACACCGCTTGCGACTGCGAACGGCTGGGGGTTCCCGAACGATCCGCCTGATGCCGACGATTTCGAACTGTTCCGCACCATCGCATCGATCGACGCGGGCGGCCAGTCGCTGATACTCGCGAAGTCGACTGCCAGCGTAGCGCATGTCGGCGGCGACCGGTGGCCCGGACGTCCAGGCGACCCGGTCTATGACGTATTCGAAGACTTCGTGAACCGCGCCACAGTATGCGAACCGGATCCGCCGGCCAGTACCGTCACGATCGATTTAGGTTCCGGTTACGAGCAGTTGCATAGAATCGCCGCCGCGCTGGGCGCTCGGACGCCAAGCATGGACGAGGTCAGCACCGTCAACGCAGCGAACGATGATCAGCAAGCCATCTACACGGCGCTCGACCCGATCATGGACGGTTTGATGAACGAAGATGCGTTCTACGTTCGTGTGCAGGAGATCTATAACGATCTGCTGCTGACGGATCGTGATGCGAACGACCGCGGCAACGTCGATGACAACTTCGATCTGGACGCATTCGCCAACCGCGACTATTACGAAAGCTTCTCCGGAGACGAACGAAACGATCTGCGTGAAGACGCAAACTACGGCTTCGCGAGAGCCCCGCTCGAGCTCGTCAAGTACGTCATTCAGAACAACCGGCCATTCACGGAAATTGTTTCGGCAGACTATACGATGATCAATCCCTACTCTGCGGTCATCTACGGCAATAATGCCGGCGACCCGGGTTTTCCGTTCAGCTCCGATCAGAATCGGGCAAATCACGATCGAGATGATTTCCGGCCTGTAAATGATATTCGCCAGCAAGACGGCACACTCGTTCCTGCCGCGGGCGTAATGGGCACGCATGCGTTCCTCGCACGCTATCCTTCGACGAACACGAACGTCAATCGGGCGCGGGCACGCTATGTGTTCGACTATTTTCTCGGCCTCGACATCGAGAGCCTGGCAGCCCGTGATGGCCTGGACCTGGATAACGTCGTCGGCAGTGTGCCCACCTTTGAAGATCCGCAGTGTACGGTTTGCCACAACACGATGGACCCGGTTGCGGGGCTGTTCACAAATCGTGACAACAACGGCGAATACGATCGCGGCAACACGTTCCAGCATAATCGAAGGCTAGACGGCGTGCCGCGCATGGTGCCAGCTGGCTACACGCTGGATCCGGCGGACGAGCTGCCTGGCGACCAGGAAGACACGGCGCTACAGTGGCTCGGGGGCCGCATTGCGCTGGACGATCGGTTCGCTGAACGTACGGTACGTACGGTGTTCGAAGGACTGACCGGCATCGAGGCGACCGCGGCGTCGACCACCGCGTACATCAATGAAACCAAGAGTCGCTTTGTCGCTGCGAACTTCAACTTCAAGTTACTCGTCAAGGACATCATCGCCAGCGACTATTTCCTCGCGAGGAACCTTGCGGTTGGTGAAGATCCGAATGCTTATGCTGACGTCGGCGCAGGCCGCCTGCTAACGGCCGAAGAACTGGATCGCAAGATTACGGACATCACTGGTGGCAGCTACGAGTGGCGTGGCCCGAACTCAAACAGTGGCTTGCGCGGCAGACATTACCTGCTTTACGGCGGTATCGACTCGGACGAAGTCCTGACGCGCACAACGGAGCCGACCGCGTTGATCGACGGCATTCAGGAACGCATCTCGAATCAGGTGGCTTGTCAGCGCGTCGCTGCGGACCTTTACAGCAACGGCACGCTGTTCCCGCTCGTCGATGAGACGGTCATTCCGGATGGCGGCGCGGGCGACGATGCGATACGCCAGAACATTCAGTTCCTGCACCGCCGGATTCTGGGCGAGGAACTCGCGCTGGACGATGCAGAGATCGATAACACTTATCAGCTGTTCCTCGACGTTCGCGCTCAGGGTGACACGAGCATACAAAGCCAATGCCGCGGCGGCGGCAGCAGCACGGACACTAACGGGACCGTCATCCCATGGATGGCGGTCGTCACCTACTTGCTTGCCGACTACCGGTTCTTGTACGAGTAGGCGCAGGAGATCATCGAATGAAACGACGTGACTTTATGCGAATGACGGCAACGGCCGGTGGTCTGCTGGTCTGCGGCGGAACCCGACTGGCTCTGGCGCAGCAGGCGTTCAGCGGCCCCTACTGGCTGTTCATCGAGGCCAGGGGTGGCTGGGACCCGACCAGCTTCTGTGACCCGAAGGGCTTTGGACTCGGTGTCAACGGCGATATCAACAACTATGACCAGAACGACATTGCTCAGATCGGCAACATCCGCTATGCGCCACCACCGGACTCTTTTGCCAGCGATACGAGTCTCTTCAGGAACCAGGATTTCTTTGAAGCGCACTATCAGCGCCTGCTCGTGGTCAACGGCATCAACCACGGCACGAACTCACATTCGGTTGGTCGCACGGCGAGCTGGACAGGCTCACGTGCGCGAAATTATCCGAGCATCGGTGCGCTCATCGCGTCCGAACAGGCGGCCGATCTGTCGATACCCATGGTCGCAAACAGCAGTGCCCAGAGCAGCAAGACCAACGGACTCGTGCCGCGCTCGCTCATCAGGGGCAGCGATCTCAACGCAATTCGGGAAATCGCACTGCCCAACAGAACAAACGTCAGCCAGAGCAACCAGTATCACTCGGATAACGTCCGCAGTCTGATCGAATCCGCAAGCGCCGATCGCCGTCAGCGGCAGCTCAGCGAGCAGCGCCTGCTCAGGGTACAGCGGGCAATCGCACAGCACGATGCGGCCAGAAATCGCGATGCCTCGTCGCTGCAAGACTTCGTCAACAACCTGAACGCTGCCTCGGCGCCGAACTCGTACGTCAATTCGCGTAGCAATGCCCGGAGGTTGTTCGAACAGGCGCAAACCGCGTTCGCTGCATTCGAAGCCGGTGCGGCGGCGACTGCGCAGATCGACATGGGCGGCTTCGACACTCATAACGATCACGATGCGCGGCACTATCCGCGCCTGATGGACTACCTTGCCGCCGTCGACAACATTATCGATGATGCGGTGGCGCGTGGCATCAACAACAACCTGATCATCGTCATGGCATCGGACTTCGGACGCACCAACAAGTACAATGAAGATAACGGCAAAGATCACTGGTCGCACACGAGCATGATGGTGTGGGGTGCGCCCGTACACTTCGCGGGTGACCGGGTTGTCGGCGCAACGGACGACCTGCAGCGGTCAATGAAGGTCGATCCAAACACGCTGGCGCTGGACAGCAACGGTGTCGAGATATCGCCCGAGTACATGCATCAGGCATTGCGTTCGCTCGCCGGTATCGACATGAACCCGGGTGTCTCGGGCCCATTTCCGTTCGCCGAGCAGGTGTTGCCGATATTCACCTAGCCGTCACGATCTCTCCCAGAAAGCTGTCAGAAAAATACAAGTTGCGCATTTGGAGCGCACCGGCTCTGCGGAGATAGCAGGAATACATGTCGTCACACAATCGCCGCCCGCACCGACGAGCGGTATATTTTCGATGACCAACGGCGATTATCTGACGAACGGTATCGATGGCCGGACGGGGGACATTCACGGAGCTTTAGGTTCGACATACGATGAAATCGTCAGACGATTTAGGGAAACATCATTATGTCAACCGAAAAAACAGCGCCGGGCAGAGCGCCTGCGAGATTGACAACCGACAGGTCGAAAATGACCGAAGCGGCCGAAGTCAATCAGTCCTCTGTCCAGAATGTTGAGGTCACGTCGCTGCAGATAGATGAGTCGTACGATGTCGATTGCGACCCCTACAACTGCACCGGTCAGCACCTGGTGGATGCTCTGAGGGCCAAGCACAACAAGTAAGAAAAGTAACAGGCGTTACGCGGCTTGTTGCTCCTCGATGTACTTCATGACGAGCTCGCGCAGAGCCGTCAACGGCAGCGAGCCCCCCTGCTCGTTATGCCTTCCTGACCAACAGCTTCTCCGGCCGCCGTTCGCGGGCAGTCTTAAAGAGCTGAAAGCTCTGGTTCACGTAATTGGTTACGTCGGTGATCTGACGCATATAAGATTCGAGTTCCGGTGTTCGCTCGGCCTCGACGAGACGGACGAGCGAGGAAGGGTCCGTGGTCTCGAAGCGGACGTAAAACAGGGGTTCACCACGCTTCAGAATCAGGTCTTTGGACAGGTCGTGCCACTCCAGGGCCCACATATGTACGCGCGGCCAGACGTCGATCGGGAATCGCCCGCAGACTTGTATGCCCGGCCAGGCGTTTTTGGGATAGTGCAAAAACGGCGGGAGCTGGTTAACGTAAACCGGATCGTCTGAGACGAACTCGTAGGGCGTGACGAGCTGCAGTATCGGCCGCATCGGATCGCGCCATTCCTGTTGCGGTGACATGACGATCAGCTTTTGCAGGCCGGCCTGCCGCACTGTCGACATGGCGCCCCCCACGTGTTGCAGCTGCAGCAGGTTGTCGGGACTCTGGATGATCCGCAAGTGCAGGTCGACCGGACTGTTGATGATGTAATGCAGACGGTCGTACTGAATGACCGCAGGGCAGGCCTGCGCAGACTTTGAAGACTGCGGTTTCGGAAAGTCCCAGATTATCGGTTTCGGCGCATCCCAGATCACGCCTGCCAGATCGTCCTTCAACAACCAACCGACTTCGATACGGCGTGATTTAGTCTCAGGCGATTCATGCGCCGCCTTTTTTCCGAACAATTTTGAAAACATCTAATTCAGTCTGGTGGATAGTAAGATCATCGCTGACGCCAGTGCTTGTG